>CAJTVM010000015.1 GCA_910579595.1 uncultured Oscillospiraceae bacterium | reverse complement strand
GCGGCGGCAAGGATGTGCTCATGCTGGACAACGCGCTGGCCATGGTGGACAACGTGGTCGCCATGAAACTGGGCGTGTGAGAGAGGTGAAGGGATGACCAGAGATGATTTGAAGCGCTTCCGGGCGCTGGATATCGACTTTGAGAGCATCGGTCTGCTCCAGGACGGCGGGGACGGTTTCGCCTACTTTTGCACCCCCCTCGGCGCGGAGTTTGTGGGCCGGATCGGCTGCGGCGGCGTCCACTTCATCCTCCTGCCGGGAGATGAGCGGGTGTTCTGCGTAGACCCGGCCATGGGGGAGGAGGGGAAGTACGTCCTCCCCGTGGGGCGGGATTTCCGGGAGTTCCTGTCCTTTGTCCTTGACGGCGGAGACGCCAATCCCCTTTCCCAAATCTGGTGGCTACCGGAGGAGCGCTTCCCGGAGTTCGCCGCCGAGGACGCCGCCGCCCGGCAGAAGGGGGATATGGCGGAATATTTCGCGGCGAAGGACGCCGCCTGCGGGGCCATCGCCAGGGAATTCGGCATTGTGCCCGCAGAGCCCTACCAGAGGGTCAAAGCCCTCCAGGCCGCGTTTGACCCGTCGGGGCTGGAGTGGTCCGACGAGTATTACGACGTGCTGGGGCTGGAAAACCCCCGGCGCCCGGACGAGGCGATCACCTGTCAAGGCGAGCACACCGCCGCCATAGTTGCGTTCAGGAGGGAGACTATGCTGCTCCAAGACCCATATATTTTGCTGAGTTTCATCAACACCAAGCTCCGGGACGAATTTTCCAGCCTGGATGCCCTGTGTGATGGGCTGGACGCGGACCAGGCGGAGCTGGTGTCCAGGCTGTCCGGGGCGGGGTACGCCTACGACCCGGACACCAACCAATTCAAAGCCGTATGAAAGGAGAACCGCGCTATGCTCATTGATTTTTCCGCAATGGAAACCGAGGTTATCCCCCGCTTTATGGGCGGCGAGGGGGAGATCCACGCCCAGATGCACGTGGATGAACGCAACCGCATCCTCCACGGCGTCCTGCCTCCCGGCTCGTCCATCGGCTACCACACCCATGAGACCAGCAGCGAGATCGTCTATATCCTGTCCGGCACGGGCAAGGTGAAGGCGGAGGGCGGCGAAGAACCTCTGAAGGCCGGGGACTGCCACTACTGCCCCAAGGGGCAGGCCCATTCCCTCATCAACAACAGCGACGGCGATCTGGAGTTTTTTGCCGTCGTGCCCCAGCAGTAAAGGAGGTTTAACTCATGCTACAGACACAAAACCCAGACTGCTTATTCTGCAAAATCGTCAAGGGAGAGATTCCTTCCAAGATCGTCTACAAGGACGAAAAATGCGTGGCGTTCCACGATATCGACCCCCAGGCCCCCGTCCATTTCCTGGTCATCCCCAAGGTGCACATCGGCTCCTGCGGCGAGGTCAACGGGACCAACTCCCTGGTGGTGACCCGCTGCTTCGAGGTCATCTCCAAGGTGACGAAGGAGCTGGGCGTCACCGACTTCCGGGTGGTATCCAACTGCGGCGCGCAGGCGGGCCAGTCCGTACCCCACCTCCACTTCCATGTGCTGGCGGGCCGGGATATGACCTGGCCCCCCGGTTAACGCCGGGGCAGAAAGCAGCCTTTCTTCCGTCGAACCAACGAAAAAACCGTGTCTCCGTGGGAGGCGCGGTTTTTTCCTGGCAAATTTAAGAAATTCTTTATATTTCCTTTTGCATTTTCCCGGACATGGGGTGCTATATTATCCCATACCCTATCCACCCCGCGCAAGGAGGTACAACATGACAAGAGATATAACCGCGGCACGTCCCAGGAAAACTGCGCAGGGTGCGGCAGCCCGCGCCCCGCTGACCCTGTACCGGCTGTTCTGGCTGTTTTTGATTGCCGGCGTTTTGGGTGACTTCATCGAGGTCGCGTTCTGGCTGGCCACCCGGGGTGAGCTTACCAGCCGCAGCAGCCTGCTCTACGGGCCGTTCAGCATCGTCTGGGGCATGGCGGCGGTACTGCTCACTTTGGTGTTTCACCGCATGGACGACATGAGCGCCGCCCGGATCTTCATGACCGGCGCCGTGCTGGGCGGCGTGTACGAGTACATATGCTCCCTGATCCAGGAGGTGTTCTTCGGGGCCTCCTTCTGGGACTACCGCCACCTGCCCCTGAACCTGAACGGCCGGATCAACCTGGTGTTCTGCCTGTTCTGGGGCGGGGCCGCCGTGGTCTGGGTGCGGCTGGCCTGCCCGGCGCTGTCCCGCTTTATCGAGCGCATCCCCCGCCTGCGGGGGCGGCGCATCGCCATCGCCGCCGCCCTGTTCCTCACCTTCAGCGCCCTGCTGTCCGCCTGCGCTTTGGGGCGCATGGGCCAGCGTCAGCAGGGCGTCCCCGCTTCCGGCGCGGTGGCCCGCTTCCTGGACGAGAACTACCCCGACGGGGCCCTCTATAGCCGTTACCCCAACATGAAGCTGTGCGCCGGGCTTGACTGATACGGCGCGCGGTACAGCGGCGGCGCCGCTGTTGGGCAAAGCCCGTACGCTGACTATGAAGTCTGACGCCTGCCCGCCCCGTCCTTTGGGGCGGGCTTGACGCTCCTTAAACGGATTTTAAATATTTTCCCGGTTGCAACTTAATTGGCAAGCTGTTAGGATTATGATTATAAAGCGTGAAATCGCGCGAGGCTGGCTTTGCCAAGCGTTAAAATCCAAAAGGGGCCCCGCCAAACCCCGGCGAAACGGTTTTGGCGGGGGGAGGAGGGGTCTGCCATGTACACCGTATTGATTTGTGATGACGATAAAGATATTGTATCCGCCCTGGAGATCTACCTGTCCAGCGAGGGCTACCGAACGGTATCCGCCTACAACGGCGAACAGGCCATCCAGGCGGTGAACGGGGGGGACGTGGATCTGATCCTCATGGACATCATGATGCCCCAGCTGGACGGCATCCGGGCCACCGCCCGCCTGCGGGAATCCGGGGGCAACATCCCCATCATCCTGCTCACCGCCAAGAGTGAGGACACCGACAAGGTGCTGGGGCTGAACATCGGCGCGGACGATTACATTACCAAGCCTTTCAACCCCATCGAGGTGCTGGCCCGGGTGAAAAGCCAGCTGCGGCGGTACACCACCCTGGGGGGCAAGTCCAGCGCGGAAACCGCCGACGGCACCCTGCGCAACGGCAGCATTGTCATGGACGACGGCGCCAAGGCGGTGACGGTGGACGGCGAGAGCGTCAGCCTCACCCCCATCGAGTACAACATCCTGCGCCTGCTGATGCGCAACCTGGGCCGGGTGTACTCCACCGCCCAGATCTACGAGCAGGTGTGGAACGATCCGGCCCTGGGCAGCGAAAACACCGTAGCCGTCCACATCCGCCACTTGCGGGAAAAAATCGAAATTGACCCGGCCAACCCCCGCTATCTGAAGGTGGTGTGGGGGCTGGGCTATAAAATGGAGAAAATGACATGAAGTGGCGGGAAAACATCTTAATGAAGGCGTTAGCCTTCATTGCGGCTGTGGCGGCGTTCACCGCCACAGCGATTTTGGGCTGGTACCAGATCGCCAATTTCGACGCGCTCTGGGACGACGAGTACACCGGGAGCCACGGCTACACCCTGCAATACCTGGTGCGGCGGGACTACAGCTCGGTGAGCTACCTGGTGCGGCTGTACGAAAAGCGGGACCAGGGGACGCAGCTGACCTTCTCGGAACGGCGCGCCCTGGAGCAGTTCGAGGCCCGCTATGACCCCGCCGTCACCAACCTGCGCTGGCAGCTGCTGGATCAGGACGGGAAATTCCTCTACGGAAATACCCGGGAGGACAGCACCCAGGTGGAAGTGGACTTCTTGGGGGCCTTTGAGCGGAACAATACGGATCAGCCCGGCGTGGAATCCAACTGGTCGCACTATCAGGAGATCACGGACAAGGCCCTCAACGCCGAAGATTACAGCGAACCGGTCTATAACGATCTGTGGCGGGAGGTCCTGCCGGATCTGGCGAACCTGGCCGCGGAGAGCCAGGACAGCGGCGAAAGCCCGCTTGAATATGCCACAGAGGGCATGGATTTTGCCGTCCAGCCTAACACCATCCTGGCCGATGAGGACGGGCAGACCCTGGTGCTTTGGATCTACACCCCGGACGGCTCGTACCTGTACTACCCCACCGTCCGGGCCTGTTTGGAGGCTAACCAGTTCGGCTATATTTTCGACCCCTACAGCCTGGAGTGGCGGCTGGCGGAAATCCCCCAGGCATCCTCTGACGGGTCCTACGCCAACCTGCTGCTCTGGGTGGATAAGGAGTTCCGGGTGTCCGACCCGTATAAGCGCGCCGCCGACAAGCTGGCCCAGTGGCAGTCGGACAAGGAGGGGTATCTGGCCCTCACCATCGTGCTGGGCACAACGGGCATCCTGCTGATGGCGTACCTGTGCTGCGGCGCGGGGCACAAGCGGGGCGAGGAGGGCATTTACCTCAACTGGTTCCACCGCATCCCCTCCGACGTGCTGCTGTTCCTTTTGTTCATGGGCGGTACGGCCTGCGTGTATATTGGGCTTAATGTGTCCATAGAGGGCTACTCCTATCTGTACGCGCCCATGTATATCCAGCTGATTGCTTTGGGGCTTACGGTGTCCGCCGCCGCGGCTTTGGGTATGGCGGCGCTGATCACGGTGTGCGCCCGGTGCAAGGCGCATACGCTGGTGCGCAACACCTGGATCTGGGCCATCTGCGCCTGGTGCTGGCGCAGGCTCATTCAACTCATGGATACGGCGGGGCGGGCAACCCGCGCCCTGCCTCTGATCTGGAAGGCGGTGATGGGCTGTATGGCGTATACCCTGTTTACCATTATGACGTTTACAAGCAGCGGGGGGCTGTGGCTGATTGTGACGGCGCTGGCGGCGTGTTACCTGTGCCTGTGGGCCTGGCAGTGGAAAAAAATCCGCCATGGAACCCAGGAGATCATCGGCGGCAACCCCAATTACCACATCGACACCCACCGGATGCTCCCCGATCTGCGGGGCCACGCCGACGAGCTGAACAACCTGGGCCACGCCATCTCGGCGGCGGTGGAGGACAGGATGAAAAGCGAGCACTTCAAGGCGGAGCTGATCACCAACGTGTCCCATGATCTGAAAACGCCGCTGACCTCCATCATCAACTATGTGGATCTGCTGAAAAAGGTGGAGATAGACGACCCCAAGGCGGCGGAGTATATCGAGGTACTGGACCGCAAGAGCCAGCGCCTGAAAAAGCTGACGGAGGATCTGGTAGAGGCGTCCAAGGCGTCCACCGGCAGCCTGACGGTGAACTGGGAGCGGCTGGACTTTAAGCAGCTGGCCGACCAGGCTCTGGCCGAGTGCGGCGACCGGCTGGAGGGCCAGGGACTGACGGTGGTGCGCACCCTGCCGGAGGATCCGGTGTGGGTGGACGCCGACGGGCGGCACCTGTGGCGGGTGCTGGACAACCTGCTGACCAACTGCGCCAAGTACGCCCTGCCGGGGACGCGGGTATACGTGGATCTCCGGACAAGCGGCAGCTGGGCGGTGCTGTCGGTGAAAAATATCTCCCGGGACGCGCTGGACATACCGGCGGAGCGGCTTATGGAGCGCTTCGTCCGGGGGGACGAGTCCCGCAACGCCTCGGGCAGCGGGCTGGGGCTGTCCATCGCCCAGTCCCTCACCGAGCTCCAGCACGGCAGATTCGACATCAGCATCGACGGCGATCTGTTCAAGGCCATAGTGTCCCTGCCCCTGGCGGGGGAGGACGGGACTGGCCTGCCGATCCTCCGCTTATAGCTGACGCGCCTGAGCTTTGCCCAACAGCGCTGGCTATATGACCTTTTTCCCGCGGGGGAGCGCACCAGCAGGCATCCGGCGGCCAGCATAGGCAAAGGCCCGCGCAGCTTATGGCTGTGCGGGCCTTTTTTCCTCCCCGCCAAAAACAGATTGCCTTTTTCCTCCAACGGTAGTATAATGGCGGGTACACCGTCCAAACCGGGCGGAACCCATACGCAAATTTAGAACCTGTATTCACAACCTCAATTCACCGTTTGGCCGGGTCTTTTCCCGCCATGCCGCGTTAAATTTTCTTGAAATAAACACAATGATTCCTGCGAAAATTTGCCTTGCCTGTCGGGAAAATCCCTCGCCCATCCGGCGGTTTCGGCTGTGAATACAGGTTCTGACATCTCACGGATTGGAGAATGAAATGAAAAACTGGAAACGGCTTCTGGCCCTGCTCTTGTCCCTCGCCCTGACCGCGTCCCTGTGCGCCTGCAAGGACGCCGGCGCCAGCCCCTCCGAATCCCCCAACGCCACCGGCGGCGATCCCTCCGCCCAGCCCTCCGCGGGCGCGGACGCCTCCCCCGCCCCCTCCATCGACGTGGACCTCACCCAGGACATCCTGGCCTTCTCCGCCGGTATGTCCGCCAGTGACGAGGTCCTCACCATCAACGGGCAGACCGTCACCGCCGATTTCTTCCTCTACTTCCTGTCCATGGACTGCTCCCAGACGTCCATGTATGTCTCCCTCATGGGCGTCACTCTGGAAGAGCTGGCCCCCGATCTGCTGAACGACGCCGTATCCATCACCGCCAACCAGATCCTGCTCCAGCAGAAGGCGGAGGAGCTGGGCTGCCTGCCCACCGACGCCCAGGTGGAGCAGGCCAAGGCGAACATGATGGCCGACGGCCAGGAGAACTACGAGCTGACCAAGGCCTCCTACGGCCTCAGCGACGAGAGCATGGAGCGTATGTTCCTGTCCGACGCCTACTACAGCAACCTGCTCAACGCCGTGGCCCCCACCGCCACCGACGAGATGCTGAGCAGTTACGTCTACCAGGTGAAGCACATCCTGCTGAAAACGGTGGATGATAACCGCCAGCCCCTGCCGGAGGATGAGGCGGCCGGGAAAAAGGCCCAGGCGGAGGATATCCTGGCCCAGCTCCAGGCGGCGGAGGATCTGCCCGCCAAGTTTGACGAGCTGATGATGGCCTACAGCGAGGACAACCCCCAGAACAACCCGGACGGCTACACCGCCACCCTGGGCCAGATGGTTCCCGAGTTTGAGGAAGCCTCCCTGGCGCTGAAGCCCGGCGAGATGTCCGGCCTGGTGAAGTCCGAATTCGGTTATCACATCATACTCCGGGGCGAGGTGGCGGATCTCCAGAGCTACGCCGAGGAGTACCGCCAGTACCAGCTCCAGCAGGAGATCAACGCCATGCTGGACGAGGCCGAGATTATCCGCGCCCCCGCCCTGGATGCGCTGGATGTGGTGGACTTCTACAACAAATATTCCGCCTACCAGAGCGCCTATATGGCGGCGAACCAGCCCGCCGGGAGCGCCCCCGTGGCCAGCGATCCCCTGGAGCCCCCCGCCAGCGACGGGGTGGGTTAACCCGCCGGGGCCTCTTTATGACACTGGACCCGCCCTGGCAAATGGCGGTGGAAATCCCATGTTGACAAAGCGGGGTTTCCCATGGTATAATATCCCACGATAAGGGAGTAATCGGCGGGACTTGTCCCGCGGCCCGCGCCAACAGCAAGGCGGTTTTGCCTGGCCTGGTCTGAAACGATGAGACTTATCCGCAGTCTTGGTCTGCGGATAAGTCTTTTTTGTTTTCCCCCGCAACTTTCCAAGGGGGCCTGTCCCCCTTCCCCATCATTCGACCCTGGACTTTGATATAGTGTAAGTTAAGAAGGAGTGTTGTGTACATGAGCCAATGGTTTACCAAATCCCCCGGACAGGTGCTGTCCGAGCTGGGCGTCAGCCAAAACACCGGCCTCACCTCCCGGCAGGGGCGGGAGAGGCTGGAGAAGTACGGCCCCAACAGGCTGGCGGGGGTCAAAAAGGAGCCGCTGGCCATCCGGTTCCTCAACCAGATGAAGGACCCCATGATCATCGTCCTGCTCATCGCGGCGGCGCTGTCCCTGGCGTCCTCCGGCGGGGAGGACTGGATTGAGGCGCTGATTATCCTGGTGATTGTGGTGGTCAACGCCTGCATCTCCATTTCCCAGGAGAACAGCGCGGAAAAGGCGCTGGAAGCGCTGCGGAAAATGTCCGCGCCATTGGCGAAGGTGATCCGGGACGGGAAGCAGATCCGGTTGGAGACGGACGCCCTGGTGCCCGGCGACATCATCGTTCTGGAAGCGGGGGATCTGGTGCCCGCCGACGCCCGGATTTTAGAGTGTGCCAACCTGAAAGCGGATGAATCCGCCATGACCGGCGAGTCCGTCCCCGTCACCAAGCAGGCCATCGACTCCCTGCCCGAGGAGACCGCCCTGGGTGACCGGCGGAACATGGTGATCTCGTCCACCGTTGTCACCAACGGCCGCGCCGTGTGCGTAGTCACCGCCACCGGCATGGACACCGAGGTGGGCCGCATTGCCGGGATGCTCATGGGCCAGGAGGATTCCGCCACCCCCCTCCAGCGGAAAATGGCGGAGATCTCCAAAACCCTGTCCTTTGTGTGCCTGGGCGTGTGCGCCGTCATGTTCGGGGTGGGGATGCTCTATCACCGGCCCATCCTGGAGATGCTCATGGCGGCGGTGTCCCTGGCGGTGGCCGCCATCCCGGAGGGCCTGCCCGCCATCGTCACCATTGTGCTGGCCCTGGGGGTACAGCGGATGGTGAAGCACAACGCCATCGTGAAAAAGCTGCCCGCCGTGGAAACCCTGGGCTGCGCCGGGGTGATCTGCTCGGACAAGACGGGCACCCTCACCATGAATAAGATGACGGTGAAACAGGTGTGGACCCCCGGGGACAGGCACCGCCGGGAGGCGCTGACCATCGGCGCGCTGTGCAACGACACAGTGCTGGCCGCCGGCGGCAAAACCGCCGGGGATCCCACTGAAACCGCCTTTGTGGACGCCGCCCTGGCGGACGGTTTGGACAAAAACGTTTTGGAAAAGGAACTGCCCCGGGTAGCCGAGCTGCCCTTCGACTCCGACCGCAAGCTGATGAGCACTGTCCACCCTGTGGGCGGGAAGTTCCGGGTGATGGTGAAGGGCGCGCCGGACGTGCTTCTGTCCCGGTGCACCCACATCCTGTCCGGCTCGGCCGTCCCCCTCACCGCCGCCCTGGCCCGGGACGTGGAAAATGCCAACGCCAATATGGCCGGGCACGCCCTGCGGGTGCTGGGCGTGGCCTACAGGGACATTGCCGAACTGCCCGCCGGGGATCTGACCTCGGATAAGCTGGAGGCCGGCCTGACCTTCGTGGGTCTGGTGGGCATGATCGACCCGCCCCGGATGGAGGTCAAGGAAGCGGTGGCCCAGTGCTACGCCGCGGGCATCCGCCCGGTGATGATCACCGGCGACCACAAGCTCACCGCTGTGGCCATCGCCAAGGAGCTGGACATCTGCCGGGACGGGGACCTGGCCATCACCGGGGAAGATTTGGACTTTATGCCCCAGGAGCTGCTGGAGCAGGACGTGGACAAATTCGCCGTCTATGCCCGCGTTTCGCCCGAGCATAAGATGCGCATCGTCAAGGCGTGGCAGAAAAAGGGCATGGTTGTGGCCATGACCGGCGACGGCGTCAACGACGCCCCCGCCCTGAAGGCGGCGGACATCGGCTGCGCCATGGGCATCACCGGTACCGACGTGGCCAAGGGCGCGGCGGACATGATCCTCACCGACGACAACTTCGCCACCATCGTCCAGGCGGTGGAGCAGGGCCGGGGCATTTACTCCAACATCAAAAAAGCCATCCACTACCTGCTATCCTGCAACATCGGCGAGATTGTGGCGCTGTTTCTGGCCACCCTCTTTAACTTCCACCAGCAGCCGCTGGTAGCGGTGCAGCTGTTGTGGCTGAATTTGGTGACGGATTCCCTCCCCGCCCTGGCCCTGGGCATGGAGCCGGTGGAACCCGCCGTCATGGAGGAAAAGCCCCGCCCCGCCTCCCAGCCACTGTTTGACAAGGCGTTTTCCCTCCGTCTGGCGTGGCAGGGGGCGATGGTGGGCCTGCTCACCCTGGCGGCTTATTGGCTGGGCGAGTATGTGCTCAGCGACCCGTCCATGGCGGACGCCGCCGCCAACACCATGGCCTTCGCCACCCTCACCTTCTGCCAGCTGTTCCACGCCTTTGACGTGCGCAGTGAAACCCAGTCCATCGCCCATATCGGCCTTTTCTCCAACCCCGCCATGAACAAGGCGTTTCTGGTGGGTATGGCGCTCCAGCTGGCGGTGCTGCTCATCCCCCCCTTCCAGGCCGTGTTCCAGGTGTGCCCTCTGAGCGGCGCGGAGTGGCTGTGCGTGCTGGGGCTTTCCCTGGCCCCGCTGGTGATCTGTGAGATTGAAAAGGCGGTGCGGAGAAAGAAGCGCTGAGAAGCGGCCGAACGCCCTGGCCGGTTCGATGCGTGACAACGCGCGAAGCGCCGTAATTTTCCCCCTGCCGGCAGGCGGGGGGATTTTCTTGGGCCGGATTACCTTGTGCTCTTTTCCAAAAAGCTGCCGATTCCCTGTTGATTTTTTGGGCGAATGCGTATATAATTTAGGACGGTAAAAGAGTCCCCGCGAATTCACATTTTTTTGTTTTGGAGGTCGTTAATCATGAAAGATTTATATGTGGTCAGCTGCTGCCGTACCGCGGTTGGCTCCTTCGGCGGAAGCCTGAAGGATGTCCCCGCCACCGACCTGGGCGCCACTGTGGTGAAGGAAGCCCTGAACCGCGCCAACGTTAAGCCCGAGCAGGTGGACGAGCTGATGTTCGGCTGCATCCTGACCGCCGCCCAGGGCCAGAACCCCGCCCGCCAGGTGGCCATCAAGGCCGGCATCCCCTTCGGCGTTCCCGCCTACACCGTGGGCATGGTTTGCGGCTCCGGCATGAAGTCCGTCATCGAGGCCGGCCGCGCCATCCGCTCCGGCGACGCCGAGATCGTGGTCTGCGGCGGCACCGAGAACATGAGCGCCGCCCCCTACGCCCTCCTTGACGAGCGCTGGGGCGCCCGCATGGGCGACAAGAAGGCGGTTGACACCATGATTAAGGACGGCCTGTGGGACGCTTACAATAACTACCATATGGGCACCACCGCCGAGAACATCTGCGATATCTGGGGCATCACCCGCGAGGAGCTGGACCAGTTCGCCGCTTCCTCCCAGCAAAAGACCGAGGCCGCCCAGGCCGCCGGTAAGTTCGCGGACGAGATCGTCCCCGTGATGATCAAGAAGAAGAAGGAAATGGTGGAGTTCAAGGTGGACGAGTTCCCCAAGGCCGGCGTCACCGCCGAGGGCATCGCCAAGCTGCGCGGCGCGTTCCCCGTGGGTCCCGAGGGCGTGGAGGACGAGGTCGTCCACACCTTTGAGGTGACCAAGGTCCACGAGGCCGACGCCCGCAAGCACGTCCAGCGCGTCACCGCCGCCAACGCCTCCGGCATCAACGACGGCGCCGCCGCCATCGTGCTGGCCTCCGGCGAGGCCGTGGAAAAGTATGGCCTGAAGCCCATGGCCAAGCTGGTGAGCTGGGGCCACGGCGGCGTGGATCCCAAGATCATGGGCGTTGGCCCCGTGCCCGCCTCCCGGGACGCCATGGCCAAGGCCGGCGTGACCATCAAGGACATCGACCTGGTGGAGGCCAACGAGGCATTCGCCGCTCAGTCCATCGCCGTGGCCCGTGAGCTGGAGTTCGACATGGACAAGGTCAACGTCAACGGCGGCGCCATCTCCATCGGCCACCCCGTGGGCGCGTCCGGCGCGCGCATCATCGTCACCCTGCTCCACGAGATGCAGAAGCGGGAGGATGCCAAGCGCGGTCTGGCTACCCTGTGCATCGGCGGCGGAATGGGCGTCGCCACCATCTTCGAGAAGGTCTGAGCGCGACGGTAGGCGCATAGGGCCGGATGGACCGGAGCGAGGGCGAGCGCAGGGCCGCTTGCGGCCCGCAGACCAGCCCGAGTCGGAGGGAAGCCGGCCCGTAATGCGCCCAACCAGAGCGTGACAACACCCTTTGCCCACTTCGCCACAGAAAGGAGACTGCAAAATGCCGATAGAAGCCGAGATGAGAAAAATCGAGCTTGCCACCCTGTATGAGCTTCGCCTGACGATTTCTGAGAGTGAAAAGACGGACTACACCAAGGAGGAGCTTTTGCAGCTCCTGGATCAGATTGCGATCGTGAAAAAATAGTCCCCTCTGCCTGGGCGGGTCCCCGCCCGTCCAGGCTGTCAATAAACTTTGGGAGGTCATATTAAAATGCCTAAATTCGTATCCATCGAGGAGGCTGTGAAGCTCATCCCAGACGGCGCCACCGTCATGTTCGGCGGCTTCATGGGCTGCGGCAGCGCCCACAAGTTCATCGACGCTCTGTCCAAGAGCGGCGTGAAGGATCTCACTGTCATCTGCAACGACGGCTCCATGCCCGGCGGCCCCATGGGCGAGGATTACTACGCCGTGGCCAAGCTCATCCACAACAAGCAGGTCAAGAAGCTGGTGGCCACCCATGTGGGCCTGAACCCCGAGGTCGCCCAGCAGAATATGCAGGACAAGACCCTGGAGGTCGTCCTGGTGCCCCAAGGCTCCCTGGCGGAGATGATCCGGGCCGACGGCGCGGGCCTGGGCGGTGTGCTCACCCCCACCGGCGTGGGCACCATTGTGGAGGAAAACCCCTACTGCCTGGGCAAGCAGACCATCAATGGCCGGGACTATCTGCTGATGGCTCCCATCCACGCCGACTTCGCCGTCCTCGGCGGCTACAAGATCGACAAGGCGGGCAACGTCTGGTACAAGGGCACCACCAGCAACTTCAATATCGTTATGGCCACCGCCGCCGACACCGTTATCGCCGAGGCCGAGCAGGTGGTGGAGTGCGGCGAGATCGCCCCCGAGGACGTGCGCACGTCCGGCGTGTTCGTGGATTATGTTGTCGAGGGAGGGCTCTACTAATGGAAAAATCTGAGATCAAAGGCTTTATCGCCAAGCGCGTTGCCAAGGAACTGAAGGACGGCGATGTGGTCAACCTGGGCATCGGCCTGCCCACCCTGGTCCCCAACTATCTGCCCGAGGGCATCCATGTCACCCTCCAGGCGGAGAACGGCACCATCGGTTCCGCCGCCGCCAGCAAGGAAAATCCCGACCCCATCCACGACGTGGACGCGGGCGGCTCCCCCTCCGGCGTTACCGAGGGCGGCTGCTTCATTGATTCCTCCGTCTCCTTCGGCCTGATCCGGGGCGGGCACGTGGACGCCACCATCCTGGGCGGCCTGGAAGTGGATGAGGAAGGCTCCCTGTCCAACTGGATCATCCCCGGCAAGAAGATGCCCGGCATGGGCGGCGCCATGGACCTGCTGGTGGGCGCGAAGAACGTCATCGTGGCCATGGAGCATACCGCCAAGGGCAACCCCAAGATCCTGAAAAAGTGCAAGCTGCCCTACACCGCCGTAAAGTGCATCACCAAGATCATCACCGAGATGGGCGTGATGGAAGTCACCCCCGAGGGCCTGGTGCTCACCGAGATTAACCCCGAGTTCACCGTGGAGCAGGTGCAGGCCGCTACCGAGGCCACCCTGATCATCAAGGGCGAGCCCAAGAGCATGATCGGCTAAGCCGCCCCCGCCAAGATCAATTCAGCCCCGCCGGCGCTTACCGGCGGGGTTTTTTACGTCTAAACCATTATCAGGTTATGTTCCCGTTTTGTCGCAGGTCAGCGTCAGGCTCACATTGCGGGTTTCGCCGTTGGGGCCGGTAAAGACGGCGCGGCCATAGGCCGTACTGCCCGATACGTACTCCGAATGGGATTTGATGTCCCAGCCCTGGCGGTAAATGTTAGCCTTATAGCTACAGGAATTGGCGCTGCTTGTAACCCCGTTATAGGTAAACACCGCGCACAACACATAGGCAAAGCACCTCTGCCCTTGGGGATTATAGTACGTGTATATTTTTTCTCTATCTGTACTGGAACGGGTAACAGGGCCTTGGGTAATAACAGCGTAAGAGCCATCCTCATAGTAAATGGCATCACCTGCGGCGACCTCAGCCGCCATAGCCGGAATAGCCATCAGATTCAGAGCAAAAACCAGCGCGAAAAACATAGCAGCCAATCGTTTCATAAGTAAATTTTCTCCTAATCATCATAGTTGTATGTAACCTTATTCTGAGGCGTATCCTTCAAAAAGCCCCGGCCTGTTTGGATAATCACCAGCCCGCCGTTCGACCACAGGTAGGCCGTGATGCCTACCATAATGGCCAGCAGCGCCGCCAGCACCCCCGTCAGAACGCGCTGGCGCTTTTCCCTTCCCCTTTTTGCCGCCGCCACCGCATCCGGCGCGCACTCCGCCGACAGTCTGGCGGCGCAGTCCGCCGGTGTGCCGAAATTGGCGTAAAGCTCCGTCTCACCGGCCTCTGGGACGTCCTCCAGATAGGCGGCTACCGCCCGATCCAGCCGGGAAATCAACCGTTTCCGCTCTCCGGAAGTGCAGCCCAGCAGGGCGCGTACGTCATGAAGATAGCGTTCCTTCATTTGCCCTCTCCCCTTTCTAAGCCTGGCAGGGTTCTGTCCGCCAGCAGATCTACCCCAACTATAAACCTCTGGTAAACAGCCCAGATTTTTTTGAAATAGACCCGCCCCGCATCCGTGATGTGGAAATACTGCCGCCGCCGTCCGTCCGGCGCGATCCGCTTGGGCATCTCCTGGATATATTCCTGGTCAATCATGCGGTACAGAATCGCGTACGGAAATGTGAGTACAATGGCCCCATCGCTGCGCTCCGCAATGGCGGGAGCCAGCTCCAGCGCATAATAGTCCCTCTCGTGGAGCAGGGCCAGCACCAGCATCTCAGACAGGGCTTTTTTCAAGTTTTCTTCCATTTCGTCGCCCCTTTTCGTGGAAAGTAGTTTGTTCGTTCTCAATAATAGCACATTCTCTCCATTTGTGCAATCTATTTTTTGCGGAAAAACATTCTTTCTCATATTATTTGATCTTGACAAACAATTGACTGTGCGGTAGAATAGAGCTGTAGTCAGGCGGGCCCGCCTTTACGACTCACTTTCCAGCGCAGTATCACCCGTTTCAAATATGTTCTTGTGTTCTGAAAGGAGTACGACAATGAAGAAAATGAGAAAGATCCTATCCGCCCTGCTGGCTATGTCCATGGTGTTCACCCTGCTGGCCGTCAGCGCCAGCGCCGCCGGCCCTGATGTACACCCTGTAAGGGTTCAGGCGCTGACACAAGAGGAAACTGACGCAATCTTTAATACACGCGGCGCGGCGATTACAAGCACTACATTTCTGCCCCGGAATAATCTCCAGGGAACCAATGGAAACGCTTGTGCTCCATTTAAAGCAGATACTACCAGTGTATCGTTCGTCATCAAGCAAGCGCCCGGTGCTGTTACTTATAACGTGCAGCTTTACATGGGGCCTATAGGCAACGGATATCGTGTGGCTCAATATGATAAAGAATTACCCATTAATAATGGCGCTGCCTTCTATGATTTGATTATTGGGCAGTCTTACTACTTTATGGTCAGTTCAAACGATGTTGCAAATGGTGGATGCACCGCTACATATACCTATCAAACCTTTTAAATAAATCTTTCTTATGTAATTCTGAGGAAAGGAACTTGATCTAATAAGATGAATGTAAAACCCCTTTCAATCTTTCTTGCGGCAATGCTCACGGTATTATCAACTCTTAATGCCGGTTACGCGGCGGTATCGGATGACAAGGGCGGCAAGGACTATCCTGTGGAAATCCACGTCATGACAGAGGACGAACGGAGCGCATTTGAGCAGCAGACAGAGCACACTCCTATTAACGGAACAGCATTTCTGGCACGCAACAACGCCGCCGGAACCAATGGGAATATCTGCGCATCCTTTACCGCTGAACTGGAAAACGTGGCAATCGTCCTGGTCAGCGTCCCAGGTGCAACTGATTATAATATCCAGCTCTATGAAGGCGCTCCCGGCGAGGGAATCCGCGTATCAAATTATGCAACTGTAGGTGTGAATAATGGCGCCTACTTTTCGGGCTTAACCAAGGGACAAGAGTACTACTTTAAAGTCAGCTCAAACACCCTACCCACAAGCGGCTGTACCGCGCGTTATACCATGATACAGTATTGAGCGCTTAACCGTTTTTCCAACTGCGTATACAAAAGCATCAGCGGCCGGGGGTATTCCCTCCGGCCGCCGCTGTTTTTCCCTGCTTCTCCCCCGCCCTCCGGCGGGGGTTTTCCATTATTTCGGGATATGTATGGTCAGGATGATCCCGTTTCGTCGCCCCTTTTTTTGGAAAGGAGTTTGTTCGTTCTCAATAGTAGCACATTCTCTCCATTTCTGCAATCTATTTTTGAGAAAAATCATTCTTTCACGTATTATTTTATCTTGACAAACAATTAGCTGTGCGGTAGAATGGAGCTGTAGTCAGGCGGGCCCGCCTTTACGACTCACTTTCCAGCACAGTATCACCCGTTTCAAATTGGACATCACAGCCCTTGGAGAGGGGCTTTAAACACTACTACTTTATTATATAAGGAGAGTTAGACCCAATGAAAAAAGTGATATCTTTTGTCTTGGCATCTGCCTTGGTTCTATCCTGCTGTTCCTCTTTTGCATTTGCGATTCCAGTGCGGCTCCCTGATGTAGAGGGCGCCGCGTCAACAAATTTGGATGCGCCCCAGTACCTTGCGTATACAAAATCATACACATTAAATATGCAAAACAATACCTATGCCGACCTCACGTTTCACATGGCGGACAAAGGCGGAAAGGCATATTTTGAGGATCTTGTATCTATCTCTTTCCGAACTACAAATCCCAAGGGCTCTCATTGGAAAATTGTTGAGCACAATTATACCATTGCTCCAGATGAGTTTCATCTGATTGTAATGCTCATGGACATGGAGGGAGATACCCTTTCCAATACTACTCGTTTTCTCAATGACTTTCGCTTGACACCCAGTAACGTCGTCGGCCACAGCCTATCCGCAAATGACGGGGATGGCGTTGCACTGCCCCCGGTATCGGCGGGGATTTTCAGCACAGAAGATGTGGAGTACCTTGTTAACTGCCAAGTTATCTGTTTTTAGTAGACTTTCCTAATGCACGCAACGGCGGCGGCAGGGGATATTTCCCCCTTGCCGCCGCTTTTTGCGTCCGCCCGCCAATTTTCCGGCAGTCCTCCCCTGCCCGTTCTCTGCCCCGCCCTCCGGCGGGGGTTTTCCATTATTTCGGGATATGTATGGTCAGGATGATCCCGTCCTCCGTCTCCTCCTGGCCGCACTGGGCGTTCACCCCGGCGGACTTCATCACCGCCAGTCCCCGGTTCACCGTGTTCAAAAACAGCCGCACGTCCCGGATTTTATACACCGGCTTGGCCTTCCGGGGCAGCTTCCGCCCGCCGCACAGCTTGTCCACATACTCCTCCGTCTTGGCCACGTTGAGCTGGTGCTTTAAGATGTATTCCACCGCCAGCCGCTGCCGCTCGGGGCTGTCCAGCCGGAGCAGCGACCGGGCGTGGCGCTCAGTAAGGCGGTTGGCCCGGAGCGTGTCAATCACGTCCTCCGGCAGCTTTAACAGCCGCAGCTTGTTGGCCACCGCCGATTGGCTTTTGCCTACCCGCCGGGCCGCTTCCTCCTGGGTAAGCCCGTAGCGCTCCATGAGCTGGCGCAGGGCGGCGGCTTCCTCCCACACATCCAAGTCCTTGCGCTGGAGGTTTTCCACCAGGGCCAGCAGCGCCGACGTCTCCCCATCCGCCTCCACCGGGAGGCAGGGCACGGTGGGCAGCCCCGCCAGCTGTGCCGCCCGGAGGCGGCGCTCCCCGGCAATCAATTCCCACCCGGTTGGCGTGCGCCGCACGGACAGGGGCTGGATCACCCCCACCTGCTGGATGGACAGGGCCAGCTCCGCCAGCTCCTCTGGCTGGAACTCCTGCCGGGGCTGGCTGGGGTTGGGGCGGATCTCATTGGTGGGCAGCTCCAATATCTGCCGCTTCGCCGTCTTTTGAAAGAGGGCCATCAAAAACGCCTCCCGCTGTGAATATACCAGAAGTATACCACAGCCGGGAGGCGAAATCGATCGAAGCGGGACAAGCTGTTGTCACGCTCGGTTTGGTCGCATCACGGCGCGGCTTCCCTCGCGTTTAAACCCTCATAAAGCCTTTGCCGAAGATCTCGCTGGAATTGGTCACCAGGATGAAGGCGTTGGGGTCGGTGGACTTGACATACACCCGCAGGGCCACCGCCTGCCCCCGGGACAGGGCGGTCATCACCACCCATTTTTTCTCGTGGGAGTAGGCCCCCTGCGCCTCCCAGACGGTGGCGGACCGGTGGAGGGTTTGGGTGATGAAGCAGCAAACCTCCTGGGGGCAGGCGGTGACGGCGATGAAGCTCTTGCGGCGGTTAAGGGATTCAATCACCGTGTCCACCACCACCGACTTCAGCACCAGGCCCAGGATGGAGTACAGGCCCGCTTCGATGTTGACAAAGTACAGGGTGGACGCGGCAATAAGCACGTCCACACACAGCAGGGCCATGCCGATATCCAGGCTGCTGAACCGCTTGAGAATCATGGCCAGGATGTCGGTACCGCCGGTGGAGCTTTGCATATTAAAGAGGATGGCCGACCCCAGGGAGGGCAGAATCACCGCAAAGAACAGCTCCAGCGTTTTCTGATCCGTGAGGGGGGCGGACAGGGGGCACAGCCACTCCAGCCCGCCCAGCATGGCGGAGAACATCACCGAGCAGTAAATGGTGTTCACACCGAAGCTTTTGTCCACAACGAAAAAGCCCAGCAGCAGGAAGGCAATGTTGATGAGGGAGGCGTAGGTGGACGCGCTCACCGTGGGGGACACGGCGTTCAGGATGACGGCCAGGCCGGTAACGCCGCCGGTGTTAAAGCTGTTGGGAAACTTGAAAAAGTAGACGCCCGCGGCCACCAGGAAGGTGCCCAGGGTAAGCAGCGGGATTTCCCGCAAAGTCTCTTTGACACGCTGCATTTTGAAAGCCTCTTTTCAGAACAGTGTATCGTCAGCGCAGTTGAAAACCGGCAGCTGCCGGTTTTCAGGCAGCGACAAAGCCGCTGCGCTGACTATGAAGTCTGACGACAGGCCGCTTTGCGGCCTGGCCGGCTGTGATTTGCCGGACAGGTTGAAAAGAAGTATTTAGAACCTGTATTCACAACCTCAATTCACCGTTTGACCGGGTCTTTTCCCGCCATACCGCGTTGATTTTTCTTGAAATAAACGCAATTATTCCTGCGAAAATTTGCCTTGCCTGACGGGAAAATCCCTCGCCCATCCGGCGGTTTCGGCTGTGAATACAGGTTCTTACTTCTTTTCAACTGCGTCAACTATAACAGCCCCGGCGTCATTCACCGGGGCCGCACCTATTTTACCAGAGTTCTCCCAAAACAGCAAGGAAAATTTCGAATAATTGGGAAAAAACTACCACAAAAAGCGAACCGGGGCTTTTGGCCCCGGCTCTGAAGGATGGAGGATAGAATGAAAAAGAAAGGATATCTCTTGCAAGTATTAAGATACAGGAGAGTTGTTTCGAAAGTTTACGCTAAAGTGTTACAGTTGTGTTAAATCTCCCGCAAACCTTGAAAAAATTCTTCCAGCAGCTCCCGGCACTCCCCTTCCAGCAGCCCGCCATAGATTTTGGGATGGTGGTTGAACCGTTCCTCGAACAGATTCAGCACCGAGCCGCAGCAGCCGGACTTCTCCTCCCTGGCCCCATAGCGCACCGTGTCGATTCTTGCGTTGATGATGGCCCCGGCGCACATGGGGCACGGCTCCAGCGTCACATACAGGGTGCAGCCCGACAACCGCCAGCTGCCCAGCGCGGCGCAGGCCTCGTTGATGGCCTCTACCTCGGCGTGGGCGGTGGCGCGGCCCTGCTGCTCCCGGCGGTTGCGTCCCCGGCCGATGATGGCGCCGTCCGGGGATGCAACCACGCACCCGACAGGGACATCCCCGTCGGGCAGACAAGAGCGGGCAAGCTCGATGGCTTCTCTCATATAGTCCTCGTGGCTCATAGTGCACCTCCTGTTGGCTGCTGCCGTCCCGCTTTTTCTTTATAAAGAAAAAGCGGGGCAGAAAGAAACTTTTAAACTGAGTGTTTCACGTGAAACACGGCACTGTAAGAGAAATCAAAAAATGGACTCCCCAACCGGGGAGTCCATTTTATCACAGTTCAAGTAAAAAGAGAAGGGTCAATCCCAAAGATGCAGCATCTTCCGGCCATTCAGGCACCACGGCTTATCCACCTCATGGATAGACGAGTACCCCTGGGCCAGCTGCTCCTCTGTGAGATCGTTATAGTTATACTCCACATCGTCAATGGTGACTATCGTGTCATAGCAGCCCCAGCCGCCGCCCATATAACCTCCCAGGGGCATCTCCGACCATTGCTCCCAACCAAAATCCTCTGGTGTGCCGCCTACGATCAGGTAGCTTTTCAGCCCGGACTTCGGATCGGCGCCCTCCACAATAAACGGCGTCTCCTCGTCAATCAGGTCGGTGACGTCAGTGCGCTGGCCGCCCACCACCAACCATAGACGCCCGTCCTCCAGGACAAGGGGTTCATCCCATTCGCTGTTGTCGTAGGCAATATACAAGTAATGCTCCCCATCTGTCTGGACAAGCACCGAGCTACCGTCCACCTGGCGGTAGGCAATGATGGGGAGGGCCGCCGCAATACAGAGCAGGCACGCCGCTGACAGGGCCGCCGCCAACAGCATCCCCTTTACCGGAATCCGCCGCTTTTTCCCCGGGCGGGCTTGGGCCAGCACCCGGTCCTTCACCGCCTGTGTACCGGCGGAGCTCCCCTCCTCTGGGAAAAACTCATTGTCTTGATACTCATCCATCAGCCTGGAGATTTCCATCCGCTTCATATTCATACTCTTCCTTTCTCAGATAGGTTTTCAGCGTCTCCCGCCCCCGGCGCAGCCAGATCTTGGCGGTGGACTGGTTCAGCCCCATGGCCAACGCCGCCTCCTGGACGGTCTGGCCGTAATAGTAATGCCGCACAAATAGCTCCCGCTGGGGTTTGTCCAGTTGGGCCAGGGCCTGGTTGACGATCCGCGCCGTCTCCTTTTTGTCCAGCTCCCGGTCGGGGCCGTCCGTCTCCAGCAGGAGCACATCCTCCTCCAGGGGCAGGCTCACCCGGTCCGCCCGCAGGAGGTTGAACGCCCGGTTTCGGGCAATGGCGCCCAGGTAGCCCTTTACATTCCCCGGCTTCAGCTTGTTCCGGTTGTCCCATGCCGCCAGAAATACGTCCGCCGTCAGCTCCTCCACGTCGGCCTGCCGCCCCCGGAGGATGCGGGCAATCACCGAGGACACGTAGGGCGTAAATTGTTCAATCAGTTCTTCCAGCGCGGACAGTTCCCCGCGGGCCAGCGCCTTTACCAATTGTTTTTCTGTCAAGGAATCACCCCCTTTGCGTACTGTCTTGAAAAAGCTCTTTCGCCTATCATAACACAAGCTTTCGGGAAATGGTTTCAAAAAGCCTGGATCTTTTGGGAGTGCCTTCCGGCTTTTCAGCGCGGACGCGGCTTGTCCGCAATGCCGGCACTGCTTGGCGTGTTTCACGTGAAACATGGGCAGGGCCCATTTTGCCAAACGAAAAGGCTTTCCAGCCTGTCTTTTTTGTCTCTTTCGCGGGCAGAATCTTTTTACAAATAGTTGCATTCCCCTGTTAAACAGGATATAATGTTTTTTAACGTCACTTTATTGGCTGATGCCCCCCGCCATAGCGGAGCAAAGCGGAATTTACCCTTGATGGGACCCGCGAAGGCCTCCCCATTGGGGTTCCCACAAAAACGCCCTTCAACTTTTTGTGGGAAGAGGAAAAGGCAAGAGAGCGAACGGACTTTGCCCTTCACGGGGCGCCCGCGAAGGTCCAGCCCGCCGCAAGCGGGTGGGTCTCGTGGGGAAAAGGAGCCGCAGCGAGTGAGCTTGCGGCGAAGCGTTTCACGTGAAACACCCTACAGACAGAAAGGGGATTCCCATGGGCAAGAGCATCGCAATTGTGAATCAAAAGGGCGGCGTGGGCAAGACCACCACCTGCGTCAACTTAGCCGCCGCCCTCACCGCTCAGGGGGCCAAGGTGCTGGTGTGTGACTTCGACCCCCAGGGCAACGCCACCTCCGGCCTTGGAGTGGACAAAACCCACTCCCCCAGCGTCTACGATGTGGTTTTGGGCGGCGTTCCCATGAGCCGGGCCATCGTCCCTACCAAGTGGGCGGACGTGGCCCCTGCGAACAAGGCCCTGTCCGGCGCGACCGTGGAGCTGATCGGCTTAGACCGCCGGGAGTTCCGCCTGCGGGACGCTTTGGAGGAGGTCAAGGGAGATTACGACTTTATCTTCATCGACTGCCCCCCTTCCCTGGAGCTGCTCACCCTGGACGCCCTGTGCGCCGCCGACACCCTGCTGGTGCCCGTCCAGTGCGAGTACTACGCCCTGGAGGGCCTGAGCGATCTTCTGTACACCGTTCGGCTGGCCAAGCAGCGGCTCAACCCCGCCCTGGAGATGGAGGGCGTACTGCTCACCATGTACGATGGACGCACCAACCTGTCCCTCCAGGTGGCGGAGGAGGTTAAGCGCCATTTCCCCGGAAAGGTGTACGCCTCGGTGATTCCCCGGAATGTCCGGCTGTCCGAAGCCCCCAGCCACGGTGTGCCCGTCACTGTGTATGACCCCTTTTCCAGGGGGACGGACGCCTATCGTGCGCTGGCCAAAGAATTTTCCGCAAAGAACCCGGTTGCTGTTACATCCCATTAAAGGCAGGGGCTTGCCCCTCACATAAAAAAGCACGCTGTCCCAGGAAGCGGACCGCTTCCAAGTGAGACAAGATAAGGAAGGAATGAAGCCAATGGCAAAAGCCAAAGGTTTGGGCAAGGGGCTGGACGCCCTCATTGGGGACGCTTCCCTCCAGACACAGGAAGCCGGCTCGGTGCTCCTGCCCATATCCCAAGTGGAACCTGGTCTGAACCAGCCCAGAAAACGGTTTGACGATGAGGCGCTGGCCGACTTGGCCGCGTCCATTGAGGAACACGGCATCATCCAGCCCCTGACAGTACGGCGGCTGTCCACTGGCTACTATCAGATTATCGCCGGGGAGCGCCGCTGGCGGGCGGCGAAGCTGGCGGGCCGCACCGAAGTGCCGGTGGTCATCATCGAGGCGGACGACCGCAAGGTGATGGAAATCGGCCTGATTGAAAATCTCCAGCGGGAGGATCTGAATCCCATTGAGGAGGCGGAGGGCTACCTCTCCCTGCTCACCGACTTCGGACTCACCCAGGAGGAGCTGGCCCGGCGGATGGGCAAGTCCCGCCCCGCCGTGGCCAACGCCCTGCGGCTCACCGCCCTGCCCCCCAGCGTCCGGGATATGCTGGTGGACGGGATTCTCTCCGCCGGACACGGCCGGGCGGTGCTGATGGTGGAGGGGGAACAGGCCCAAGCCGCCTTCGCCCAGAAAATTGTCAGCGAAGGTCTGAACGTCCGGCAGGCGGAGGCCGCCGCCAAAAACTTCTCCATGGAACCCGCCAAGGAGAAAAAGCCCAAGCCCGTGGATGAAAACCGCATCTACATTGAGACGGCACAGAAGGATCTTTCCCTCCGGCTGGGCCGGAAGGTGACCATCTCCAACGGGCGGAAAAAGGGCAAGCTGGAATTGGAATATTATAATGTGGACGATCTGAACGATCTGCTGGATCAGTTAGGGCAGCTCACCCCCGTGGAGAAGCCCCCCCAGGAAGGGGGCGGTGAAGAATGAGCGAGAAGCCCCAGCAGAGACGGGAGGACGCCCCGGACGGGGACGTCATCGAGCAGGTGTCCTCCAAAGCGCTGAACAATCCGGGGGAACCTCCCCAGGAACAGGCCCTCTCGAACGAAGAATCTCCCTCCTCAGAGAAAAAGCCCGAGGAAGAAGCGTCCGGGCATAAGAAAAACAAGCGCTCCTCCACCTATATCTATCTGCTGATCCTGTTCGGCGCGGCATTTTTCATGCTGCTGCTGGCCTACTTCATCCAGCAAAGGAACAGCGAGACCGCCATCAGCGATCTGCGGGACACCATGAACCTCTCCCGGGAGGAACTGATGGAGGAGATTGAGGGGTTGAAGCAGGAAAAAGAGGAACTTGAGGAGGCACTGGAAAAAACGGAAAACAGCCTGACCGTGGAGCAGAACAATCGGGAGAGTGCGGAGTCGCTGGCAGACGCGATGTCATACACCGTCAACAAGTATTCCGCTGAAAGGGAGCTTGCCAATGCCCTGGGTTGGCTGGAGCGGTTTTGCGCCGAAGGGGACTGGCTCATGGCGGCGGTTGTGGTGGAGAATTCCGAATCCCTGTTCAACGAATACGACATCAACTACAGCCAGCGTCCCGCCGGACTGGAACCGAACCCCCTCCAGACCGCGCGGTATCTCCAGCTTCAGCAGGAGGCTTACGACAAATCCGGCTGCATGGTCTGCGTCATCCAGGAAGGGGCAGGATCGGACGGCGAAACGGCAGTCCGGACGGAACACCGCTATATCGCGGACGAAAACATCACCTATGACCCGGAAACAGTGGCCTGCGCCCGCAGCCTATGGCTCATCATCTCCCATTATTCAAACGACTGCGAGCCACTGGCTGAACTGGTGGAAAGCGCCTATGCCAACGGCGATTGGGAACGGCTGAACGGCGGCGCTTTCCAGCCCTCCACCGTAGAAGTGCTCGAGCGGATCACCCAGGATCTCGTGGATCAGGGGCTGCTGACGGAAAATGAGGATGGTACCTTCACCTCCCGCGCCGCATAGGCGCGGCGGGGAAAAGCGGAACGGTCAAGCCCATAGGAAGGCATCCCCCAGCCTCCACCCCTGAACTCTGACAGAAAAGGCGGATGAACGGCGCTTATGCCGGCGATGTTTCACGTGAAACACGTCGGAGTTAACTTCATATATCTCTCTTCCGCTGTGTCTCCCTCTCCCCATAAAAGCTGAAAGACGCTTTTGCGGGGACCCCATATTATAACTATAAAAAGGTGATATACTATGTTAGACATCAAATTTGTCCGGGACAACCCGGACATCGTCAAGGAAAACATCAAAAAGAAATTCCAGGAGGAAAAGCTCCCCCTGGTGGATGAAGTCATCGAGCTGGACCGCCGCAACCGGGACGCCATGACCGAGGCCAACAACCTGCGCTCCGAGCGCAACAAGCTGTCCAAGCAGGTGGGAATGCTCATGGGCCAGGCCAAGAAGGATCCCTCCAAGCTGGAGGAGGCCGAGGCCGCCAAGACCCAGGTCAAGGCCAACGCCGACCGCCTGGCGGAGCTGGAAAAGCTGGAGGACGAGCTGGCGGCGGAAATCCGCAAGATCATGCTCACCATCCCCAACATCATCGACCCTTCCGTCCCCATCGGGCCGGACGACTCCGCCAATGTTGAGGTGGAGAAATTCGGCGATCCGGTAACTCCCGGCTTTGAAATCCCCTACCACACCGACATTATGGAGCGGTTCGACGGCGTGGACATGGACGCGGCGGGCCGGGTGTCCGGCGCGGGGTTCTACTACCTCATGGGCGACATTGCCCGCCTCCACGAGGCGGTGCTGGCCTACGCCCGGGACTTTATGATTAACAAGGGCTTTATCTTCTGTGTCCCCCCCTTCATGATCCACGGCAACGTGGTAGAGGGCGTGATGAGCCAGACCGACATGGACGCCATGATGTATAAAATTGAGGGCGAGGATTTGTACCTCATCGGCACCAGTGAGCATTCCATGATCGGCAAATTCATCGACCAGATGATCCCTGAGGAAACCCTGCCCCAGACCCTGACCTCCTATTCCCCCTGCTTCCGCAAGGAAAAAGGATCCCACGGCATCGAGGAGCGCGGCGTGTACCGCATCCACCAGTTCGAGAAACAGGAGATGATCGTGGTGTGCAAGCCCGAGGAATCCATGGACTGGTACGAGAAGATG
This sequence comes from uncultured Oscillospiraceae bacterium, assembly GCA_910579595.1. Taxonomy (GTDB): domain Bacteria; phylum Bacillota; class Clostridia; order Oscillospirales; family Oscillospiraceae; genus Enterenecus. Next base: position 17,133 of record CAJTVM010000015.1, on the reverse strand, counting down.
TGGCGTTACAGCGTGGAGCTGTTCCGCTCCATGGACATCCCCGTGCGCCAGCTGGAGTGCTGCTCCGGCGATTTAGCGGACTTGAAGGTGAAGTCCTGCGACATCGAGGCGTGGTCCCCCCGCCAGCAGAAATATTTTGAGGTATGCTCCTGTTCCAACCTGGGGGATGCCCAGGCCCGCCGCCTGAAAATGCGCGTCCGGAGCGAGAGCGGCACCTACCTGCCCCACACCTTGAACAACACCGTGGCCGCGCCCCCCCGTATGCTGATTGCCCTGCTGGAAAACAACCTCCAGGCGGACGGCTCGGTGAAGATCCCCGCCGCCCTCCAGCCCTATATGGGAGGGACGGAAATACTCGTACCGAAACACTAAGGGCCTTCTTCTTTTTTCTTGAGAGAAAAAGAAGAAGCGCGGAGCCGTCGTGAGCAGCGCGGATGGAGCGGAGCGAGGACAAAACCCATGGCCCACGCAGTGGGACTGGGTTTTGCCCGAGACAAAGCGAAGCCGCGCGTCGCGAACAGGCGAAGCGTGACAACTCCGAAGCGCGGAGCCGTCGTGAGCAGCGCGGATGGAGCGGAGCGAGGACAAAACCCATGGCCCACGCAGTGGGACTGGGTTTTGCCCGAGACAAAGCGAAGCCGCGCGTCGCGAACAGGCGAAGCGTGACAACTCCGAAGCGCTGAGCCGCCGTGAGCTGCGATGCAGGCAGTATCATTGAAAATGTCAATATAAATCTATTTGAAGGAGAGATTCCCATGAAAAAGTTCTGGAAAGCCCTCGGTATTGCCGCCCTTGCCGCCGCCGTCCCCGTCCGCTTCAAAAAGGATGAGGAAACCGGCAAAAAGACCTACCAGTCCCTGCTGCTCTCCGTGGACGTAGGCCCCGGCGAGGAGGAAGGCACCGAGATCGGCGTCAATGTGGGCGAAGGCGTCCTCACCCAGGCCATCGGCAATCTGGTGAATGCCAAGAAGGAGTCCCAGCTGTTCACCGACGACCCCGAGGAAGCTGTCCTCTTTGCCGATGAGGCCGATATCGAAGCCGGGGACGCCAAGGTGGACGAGGCTGAGGAAGCTGACGCCGGGGAGAAGAAGGACGACAGCGACGCCTACTTCTTATAAGGAAAAGGCGGGTATGAAGAAATTTGTTCGGGAATTCAAGGAATTTATCAACAAGGGCAACGTCCTGGGGCTTGCCGTCGGCGTGATCATCGGCGGCGCATTTTCCACCATCACCACCTCCCTCACCGATGACGTCATCATGCCCATCGTATCCATCTTCCTGGGCGGAGTGGACTTCTCGTCCATGTCCGTAGCCCTGCCCACCTTCCACGCGGTGGCGGAGGACGCCGCCCCCAACACCCTCAACTACGGCAGCTTCATCTCCGCCGTCATCAACTTCCTGATCCTGTCCCTGGTGGTGTTCTGCATTGTGAAAGCGGTGAACCGGGCCATGGATAGCGCCAGGAAAAAGGAGAAGGAAGCGCCCCCTCCCCCGCCCGAGCCTTCCGCGGAGGAAAAGCTGCTCGCGGAAATCCGCGACCTGCTGAAAAATAATCGAAGCGTTTGAGCCGCAGACAGGCAAAACGCAGCAAGGAGAAATTGTAAGAATGACTGACACGCAAACCAACGGACACTATAATGCGGCCCACGCGCACACCCAGCGAAATGGACTGGGGGGCGCGGGGAGGCACAGCGAAATGAGCGATCCTTCCGGCAAAGCCGAAGACGGGTACACCCCCGCCTCCTTTGAAAAGCGCACCGCGGCCTGGATGGGCATTGCCTACACCGTAATGATGTGCTTCGTCTTGAATTACGCCCTCTACACCGGCGGGCGGGAGCTTCCCGGCACCTTTCCCCTGTTCCTGGTGCCGGTGTCGGTGGCCCTGGCCGTCATTCTCATCCGCCGCATGAAGCTGAGCTCCTGCCCCGGCGGAAAGGCCGGAGGAGTGGTGGGTCTGGCGCTGTGCGCCGCCGGGATAGCCCTGGGGATAGCTCTGGGCTGGCCCGCCCTGCTGGCCGCCTTCGCCCGCTGACCATGCGGGATCTGATTCAAAGCGGACTGGCCCAGCTTGGCCTGTCCGCTCAAGTGCCGGAAGCCGCCCCCGCCCAACTGGAGCGGTTCGGGCGGCTTTTGATTGAAAAAAACCGGGTGATAAACCTCACCGCCATCACCGAAGAAAAGGACGTGGCCACCCTGCATATGCTGGATTGCGCCGCACTGCTGGGCTGCGCCGGCTTCCAGGGCAAAACCCTGATTGACGTGGGCACTGGGGCGGGCTTTCCTGGGGTACCGCTGAAGGTGCTGGCCCCCTCCCTGCGGGTCACCTTGCTGGACTCTCTGGGAAAGCGGGTGGACTGGCTGGGGGAAACCTGTAAAGCACTTGGCCTTGACGGCGTGGAGGCCGTCCACCAACGTGCCGAGGAGGCGGGGCAAGACCCGGCGTTTCGGGAGAAATACGATTTTGCCACCGCCCGGGCAGTAGCGGATCTCCGGGTGCTGTGCGAGCTATGCCTCCCCCTGGTCAAGGAGGGCGGGTATTTTCTCGCGATGAAGGGCACAGACTGTGACGGGGAATTGGAGCGCGCCCAGCCCACCATCCGCACCCTGGGAGGGGAGGTAGAGCGCCGCGCGGACTACCGCATCCCCCACACGGAGGTTACCCACCGGGTGATTTTTATCAAAAAAACCGCGCCCACCCCGTCTCAATACCCCCGGCGGTGGGCTAAAATACAAAAGAGCCCCATTTTCATCCAGTAAACAGATTGAAAAAAATCCTTATAAGTGAAAATTTTTTTAAAAATTTGTTGTCATTCTGCCATATTTGTGTTATGATTTTCATGAGTATTGGAAGGAGGATGCCCATGGGCGCCGCCGTCATGATCACATCGGGAAAAGGCGGAACGGGAAAGACCTCCCTCACCGCCGGGGTGGCCTCCTGTCTGGCCGCGCTGGGCCGCCGGGTGCTGTGCATTGACCTGGACATCGGGCTGCGCAACCTGGATCTGGTGCTGGGTCTGGCCGATCAGGCGGTGATGGATTTTTCCGACGTGATGGCCTACCGCTGTTCCCTGGGGGACGCCGCGGTGGAGCAGCGGTCAATCAAGGGCCTGTACCTGCTCACCGCCCCCCTTACCCCTGACGGGTTGGATCTCCAGCGTTTCCGCGAGGTGGTCGAGGAAGCCAAGGAGCGCTTCGATTACGTGTTTATGGACTCCCCCGCCGGACTGGACGGCGGCTTCCAACTGGCCATGGCGGCGGCGGACCGGGCCATCGTGGTGTCCGCCGTGGATCCGGCGGCATTACGGGACGCCCAGCGGGCGGTGGCTGAGCTGCAGCACCTGTCCCAGCTCCATCTGGTGATGAACCGGGTGCAGCCCAAGCTCATCCGCAAGCTGCACACCTCCATCGACAACGCCATGGACGCTGCCGGACTTCCCCTGCTGGGGGTGGTGCCCGAGGATCCCGCCGTCACCATGGCTGCGGCCTCCGGCGTACCGCTGGTGCTGGCCACCTACAAGGGGGCGGCCCCCGCCTATTTGAACATATCCAAACGAATTTTGGGCCAGCGCGTGCCCCTGCTGCGCATCCGCTGACTTTAAAAGATTGATATCCGCCGACTATCTCAGCTGGGCGGCCCGACGGGCCCTTGGCACCTCCCAAGAAAGGAAGGGTTTCATGAACATCGCACTGATGAGCCACGACAACAAAAAAGAACTGATGGTACAATTCTGCATCGCCTACTGCGGCATTCTGTCCAAGCACACCGTATGCGCCACCAATGACACTGGGCGCCAGGTGGCGGAAGCCACCGGCCTGCCGGTACAGCTTTTCCTGGCCCACGCCCAGGGGGGCAGCCAGCAAATCGGCGCCCGCATCGCCTATGACGAGATTGATATGGTGCTGTTTTTCAACGACCCCAACTCCGAAGATCTGGACAAGGATATGCACTATATCAACAACCTCTGCGACCAGCACAATGTCCCCATGGCTACCAACGCCGCCACGGCGGAGATGCTCATACACGGCCTGGCCCGGGGCGATCTGGACTGGCGTGAGCTGATCAAGCCCACCAAACCCTTGAAGGTCTGAGCTCCTTTTTCCTAAAAGAAAAAGGAACCGAAAAAGAATTTTAAGCGCGCCGGCGAAACCGGTGCAAAACCTTTCCGTTTTACCCCGGCAACTCAATCTGTCCGTATATGAGAAGGAGAACTTTAGCAATGGCAAAACAGAAACCCCGCACCCTGTCCGGGTTTATGGAACTGCTGCCCGGGCCGCAGGTGCGGTTTGAAAAGATTGCGGAGCTGCTGCGCCGTACCTATTCCCTCTACGGCTTCACCCCGCTGGACACCCCCGTCATTGAGGCCAGCGAGGTGCTGCTGGCCAAAGCCGGCGGAGAGACCGAAAAACAAATTTACCGCTTCAACAAAGGGGACAGTGATCTGTCCCTTCGGTTTGATCTCACCGTCCCCCTGGCCAAGTACGTGGCCCTGCATTATGCCGATTTGTCCTTCCCCTTCCGCCGGTTCCAGATCGGCAAGGTCTACCGGGGGGAGCGGGCCCAGCGGGGCCGGTTCCGGGAGTTCTACCAGGCGGACATCGACATCATCGGCGACGGCAGGCTGGACATCGCCAACGAAGCGGAGATTCCCTCCATCATCTACCAGACCTTCACCGCCCTGGGGCTGAAGCGGTTCCAGATTCGGGTAAACAACCGCAAAGTGCTCAGCGGGTTTTACGCCATGCTGGGGCTGACGGACAAGTCCGGCGACATCATGCGGGTGGTGGACAAGCTGCCCAAGATTGGCGCGGACAAGGTGCGGGATCTGCTAACCGGCGAGGTGCTGGCCCTGAGCGGGGAGCAGGCGGACGAAATCCTGCGGTTTATCTCCATAACGGGGTGTAATAACGAGGTACTTTCCGCCCTGGAAGAATACCGGGGCCGTCATGAGCTGTTCGACACCGGCCTGGACGAGCTGAATACCGTGGTGAAGTATCTGGGCGCGTTCGGTGTGCCCGAGGAAAATTTCACGGTGGATCTCACCATTGCCCGGGGTTTGGACTACTATACCGGCACCGTTTATGAGACTTTCATGGCCGACCACCCTGAAATCGGCTCCATCTGCTCCGGGGGGCGGTATGACAACTTGGCGGAATATTACACCGATAAACAACTTCCCGGTGTTGGAATCTCCATCGGACTGACCCGGCTGTTCTACGTGCTGGACGAGCAGGGGTACTTAAACGATGCGCTGAACACCTCCCCCGCCGACGTGCTCATCCTGCCCATGACCGACGACCTCTCCCCCGCCATCGCCCTGGCCACCCGGCTGCGGGGCGCGGGCATCCGTACCCAGCTTTACACCGAGCAGAAGAAGTTCAAGCAGAAGATGTCCTACGCCGACAAACTGGGCGTCCCCTACGTCCTGTTATTGGGCGAGGACGAAATTACCCAGGGTAAAGTTTCCCTCAAGGACATGGCCACCGGGGAACAGGAGCTTTTGTCCGTGGAGGAAGCCGTGGAGAAAATCCGCGCCGCCATTAGGGCCGATGCCAACACCGCCCCCATCCAGGAACCGGGGCAGGACTAAACCGATTTCCTGGAAACCGCCTTGTGCATATTGATATGGAGGCGATTGACGGTGAACAAAGCAAGCTGTGAAGTGATCCGCGGCCTGCTGCCCCTCTACGAGGACGGGGCGGCCAACCAGGAAACCCAGGATATGGTACGGGAGCATTTGAAGGACTGCCCCGCCTGCCGGGAGGAGCTGCGGAAAATGCGCACCCCCTTGTCCGTCCCCCCGGAACAGGATAGGGAGCTGTGGGAACGCTACGCGGAGAAGCAGGACAAGCTCCGGCAGAAGCGGCGAAAAAGAATCGCCGCTGCCGCCGCCGTGGTGGCAGTAATCGCACTGTTCTGCCTGTGGTACACCCGGCCCCAGAAGCTGTTCGAGGTTCTGGGGGTCGGGGAACCGGCCAATCTGGCCGGAAGCGTCTCAGATATGACTCCTGTCATTGATGAGAATGGCTATGTGAATTCATCCATTGCCAGCTGGACGCTCAACGGGGTGGAGGCGGGGGACCCCGCCATGGAGGAAATCCTTTCCGCCCTGGAAAACGCCACCTGCCAGGCCAGCCTGCGCAGCTTGATTCCCCGGGGTTCCACCTACACCTCCGAGTCGTCGGGCTTTCTGCTGATGGGCATTGTCTGGGAGGATGGAAGCTACAGATCCTTTGACTTGGCCAGCAACGGGGAACTGATCATCGGCTCCGACATCGGCCTGGATATCTACAAATGCAGTCCGGCGCTGTTTGACGCGCTGGCCGCTGCCATTCAAACGTACGGTATCTCCTCAAAAGAATAAACAAAAAGTTATCAAATATAACGATACTACAAATTGGAGATGATTCCAATGTTTCAATCACGTACACACACCTGCAACGAGCTGCGCATGGAGCACGTAGGCCAGCAGGTCAAAATCGTCGGCTGGATGGAAAACGTCCGGGAGGTAGGCCAGAATTTTGCCTTCGTGGTCATCCGGGACTTCTACGGCGCCACCCAGGTGGTGGTGGACACCGAGGAAATGTACAACACCGTCAAGGGGATTAATAAGGAATCCACCATCTCGGTGGAGGGCGTGGTCCGGGAGCGGGACAGCAAGAACCCCAATATGCCCACTGGCGACATTGAGGTAGTTCCCTCCAAAATCGAGGTGCTGGGCCGCTGCCGCCACAACGAGCTGCCCTTCCCCATCAACCGCAGCCGGGAGGCGGACGAGACAACCCGCCTGAAATACCGCTATTTGGATCTGCGTAACCCGGAGGTCAAGGACAACATTATCCTGCGCTGCAATGTGGTAGCCGCCCTGCGGGCCGCCATGATCGGCGAGGGCTTTTTGGAGATCACCACCCCCATCCTGACCGCCTCCTCCCCCGAGGGAGCACGGGATTATCTGGTGCCCAGCCGGAAGCACCCCGGCAAATTCTATGCCCTGCCCCAGGCTCCCCAGCAGTTCAAGCAGCTGCTGATGGCCTCCGGCTTCGACCGCTACTTCCAGATCGCCCCCTGCTTCCGGGACGAGGATGCCCGGGGTGACCGCTCCCCCGGCGAGTTCTACCAGCTGGACATGGAGATGGCCTTCGCCAATCAGGAGGACGTGTTCTCCGTGTTGGAGCGGGTGCTGCCCCCCATCTTTGCCAAGTACGGCAAATATAACATCGCCTCCGAGGCCCCCTTTGTCCGCATTCCCTATCTGGAGGCCATGGACAAATATGGCTCCGACAAACCCGACCTGCGCATCGACCTGACGCTTACCGACGCCACTTCCCTGCTGGCCGGGTGCGGCTTCGGACCCTTCGAGGGCAATACCGTCAAGGCCATTGTGGTGTCCGGCTTCGAGGGCACCCGCAAGCAGATTGACAAGCTGTGCGCCGACGTAGAGGTGCAGTCCGGGGAAAAGGCGTACTGGTTCCGCTATGACGAGAAAGGCGAGATCGTGGGCGGCATCGCCAAGTTTGTCCAGCCCATCAAGGATCAGGTGGTGGAGGCACTTGGGCTTACCCCCGGGTGCTTTGTGGGCCTGACGGCGGGCAAGCTGCTGGCGGCTCAGAAAACGGCGGGTGTGCTGCGCGGCAAACTGGGCGCGTTCTGCCCCAGCCACATGGACATAGAGCGCTATGAATTCTGCTGGATTGTGGATTTCCCCATGTACGAGATCGGCGAGGAATCCGGTGAACTGGAATTCTGCCACAACCCCTTCTCCATGCCCAACGGCGGGCTGGAGATTTTGAAGAAGGCCGCCGCAGGGGAGGTTAATCCCCTGACCATCACCGCGTTCCAGTACGATCTGGTGTGCAACGGCGTGGAGCTGTCCTCCGGCGCGGTGCGGAACCATGATCCGGAGATTATGATTGAGGCATTCCAGCTGGTGCGGCTGGGGGAGGATGACGTCAAGGCCAAGTTCCCCGCCATGTACAATGCCTTTACCTACGGCGCGCCCCCCCACGCGGGCATCGCACCGGGGGTGGATCGCATGGTCATGCTGCTGGCGGGCGAGGACTCCATCCGGGAGATCATCCCCTTCCCCATGAACAAGAATGCCCAGGACATAATGATGGGCGCTCCTGGCCTTGTGGAGCAGAAACAACTGGACGAGCTGAATATCGTTTGTACCAAGCAGGAAGAAGAATAAGGCGCCCATCATCGGGGCCCCCACAAAGCCGCACTTCACGCTTTGCGGAACAAAACAATTGGATGAGCTGAATATTGTTCTGCACGGCAAAAAAGAAAAATAATACAGCCCCCCTCCCGGACAGGAGGGGGGCTGCTCTGCGTGGATCTGGGATAGGGATCCGCCCCCTTACGGAGACGTCTGCGCCACCGGCTGTTCGTGCGCCTGCCGTGCCGCATTCCATCCTGCGGCAAATGCCGTACGCACCATTTGAAAGATGGTTTCGTTGATGTCCTCACATTTGTCATCATCCAGAAAATCAGAAAGGGCTTGATCAAACTCGAAATCATTCATAGTATCACCCTATCATATTGTATATGATGTAATATGAGTTGTCAATATTATATTGGCAAAAATGCTATGATAAGATAGGTGATATTATGAAACCATTAAAAGTAAGAATCAGTATTACACTTGACGATCCAATCTATCAAAAAATAAAAGGTCTGGCAGAATATGACGACCGCTCCGTCTCCAGCTATATCAACCTCGCGCTGCGGGATCATCTGGAACAGCTGGAGCGGAAGGAACAGGAATAAAGAAAAGCGCCGGGGATAGCCCCGGCGTTTTTCTTTCATGCTTTCAGCTTCTGCCACTCCGAAACCGCCAGCTCGTCGCAGCGGTTGTTGTAGGGGTTGTCGGCGTGGCCTTTCACCCAATGGAGTTTGACGGTGTGCACCCCGCACAGATCCAGCAGGCGCTCCCACAGGTCTGGGTTCAGGGCGGGCTTTTTATCCGACTTCACCCAGCCCCGGGCCTTCCAGCCCTTGGCCCAGCCCTTCTCCAGCGCGTCAATGACGTATTTGGAGTCAGAGTAAAGCTCCACAATGCATGGCTCCTTCAGCTCCTCAAGACCGCGAATGACAGCGGTGAGTTCCATTCGGTTGTTGGTGGTCCGCCTTTCGCCGCCGCTGAGCTCCTTCCTGTGTTCGCCGAACATCAGGATGGCCCCCCATCCTCCAGGGCCGGGGTTGCCGGAGCAGGCACCGTCAGTGTATAGGGTCACTGTTTTCATCAACAGAGACTCCTTTCTAAAGGTTCCGCGTCCCCGCGGGGACGGGGGTGGTACTTTCTCTCATGTGGGAGAAAGTACCAAAAGAGAACACTCAAGGGGAAAATTTTGTACTGCCGCTTATTTTTAAGCACTGAACATAGATCAGTCCACAGTCAGCGCCTAATTGGGCGGCTTCATCGGGGCAAAGTCATTCTGAAACCCCCGTTACTCCCCATCGGAAGTGTCACCTTCCAACGGGGAGTCCTCCTCCGCAGGGGGAGCTTCTTCCTTCTCCGCCAGGGACATGGCGATCACCCGGTCGCCCTCCTCCTTAAAGCGCATGACGATGACGCCCTGACTGGCGCGGCCGCAGGTACGGATTTCGTCCACATCGGTGCGGATCAGGGTACCCGACTGGGTAACCAGCAGCAGATCCTCGCTGCCATCCACCACCTTGACCCCCACCACCGGGCCGGTTTTCTCCGTCAGGCCGTAATTCTTGATGCCGTACGCGCCCCGATCGGTAATGCGGTAGTCCTCCACGGGGGAGCGCTTGCCGTAGCCGTTCTCGGTGATGGTGAGCACGGCTTTCCCCGGCTTGGCCCGGGCCGCGGCCACCACGTAGTCGCCCTCCCGCAGTCGGATACCGATGACACCCATGGAGTTACGCCCGGTGGGACGGATTTTGTCCTCCGGGAAGCACACCGCCATGCCGTTGTGGGTGGCAATCAGCAGGTTTTGCTCCCCGTCCGTCTCCCGGACTTCAATCAGCTCGTCGCCCTCCTCCAGGATGATCACCCGCAAACCGTTGTTACGCAGGTTCTTCAACGCGGCGGCGTCCAGCCGCTTCACGGTGCCCCGCCTGGTAAACATGGTGAGATAGCAGGGCTCGTCCCTCTCGCTGATGTCCCGGGTGTGGATCATGACAGCCACCTTCTCGGACTGCTCCACCTGGAGCACGTTGACGATGTTGGTGCCCCGGGCGGTACGGCCCGCCTCGGGAATCTCGTAGCCCTTCTTGCGGAACACCCGGCCCTTGTCGGTGAAGAACAGGATATAATCGTGGGTGGAGGCGGTAAATACCGTGTTCACATAGTCCTCCTCCCGGGTGGCCATGCCCTTCTTCCCCATACCACCTTTGCCCTGTGCGGCGTACTCGCTGGCGGAGGTGCGCTTGATATAGCCGTTGGCCGTCATGGTAAAGACGGACTGCTCCTCCTCGATCAAATCCTCAATGTCAATCTCATCGGCCACATCCTGGATTTCGGTGATTCTGCCGTCGCCGTACTTGTCCCGGATCTGGATCAGCTCCTCCTTGAGCACGCCCTTCAGCTTTTCCTCATCGGCCAGCAGCTCCTGGTAATAGGCGATTTTGCCCTCCAGCTCCTTGTACTCCGCCTCCAGCTTCTCCCGGTTCAGCCCCTGGAGGGAGATCATCCGCATATCGCAGATGGCCTGGGCCTGGACGTCGTCCAGACCAAAACGCTCCATCAGGCGTTCCTTGGCGTTGTCGTAGCTGGTGCGGATGATGTGGATGACTTCGTCGATATTGTCCTGGGCGATGAGCAGGCCCTCCAGCAAATGCGCCCTCTCCTGGGCTTTTCTCAGGTCGTACTCCGTGCGGCGGCGCACCACCTGTTCCTGGAAGGCGATATATTCATCCAGAATGCCCCGCAGGGACAAAATCCGGGGCTGCTTTTGGTCGTCCACCAGGGCCAGCATGATGATGGAAAAATTGGACTGCAAAGCGGTCTGCTTAAACAGCTTGTTCAGCACCACCTGGGGGTTGGCATTCTGCTTCAGCTCGATGACCACCCGCATACCGTTCCGGTCTGTCTCGTCCCGGAGATCGCTGATGCCCTCCAGCCGCTTGTCCTTCACCTGCTCGGCAATGGTACGGATGAGCTGGCGCTTGTTCACCTGGTAGGGCAGCTCGGTGATGATAATGCGGGTTCTATCCTTGCCGAATTCCTCAAACTCGGTGCGGGCGCGGAGGACAATCTTGCCCCGCCCGGTGGCGTAGGCGGCGCGGATGCCCGCCCTCCCCATGATGATGCCGCGGGTGGGGAAATCCGGGCCCTTGATGTGCTCCATCAGATCGTTCAGGGTGGCGTCCGGGTTTTCCAGCACGCAGATGGCGGCGTTGATGGCCTCCCGCAGGTTATGTGGGGGGATGTTGGTGGCCATGCCCACGGCAATGCCCGATGAGCCGTTCACCAGCAGATTGGGGAAACGGCTGGGCAGCACCCGTGGCTCTTTCAGGCTCTCGTCAAAGTTGGGATCCCAGTCCACCGTGTCCTTGTCGATATCCCGGAGCATTTCATTGGCCACACGGGCCATGCGGGCCTCGGTATAACGGTTAGCGGCGGGGGGGTCGCCGTCCACGTTGCCGAAGTTGCCGTGGCCCTCCACCAGGGGGTAGCGCATGGAGAACTTCTGCACCAGTCGGACCATGGCGTCGTATACCGACGCGTCCCCGTGGGGGTGGTAGTGGCCCAGCACCTCGCCCACGCAGGTGGCGGACTTTTTAAAGGGCTTGTCGGACGTGAGGCCGGTATCGTACATGGAGTACAGAATCCGGCGGTGGACGGGCTTCAGGCCGTCCCGCACGTCGGGCAGGGCGCGGCCCACGATAACGCTCATGGCGTACTGCTTATAGCTCTCCGCCATTTCCCCCACCAACTCGGATTCGGTGATCACCTGGTTGGGGAATGCGATGTCTTCCGGTTTATAGTTACGATTGTGTCCCATTGTGTTCCTCCGCTTATGTTGTCACGCTGCGAAGCGGCCAGGACATTCGGTCGCCTTCACTTCGTCTCGGGCAAAACCCGCCCTACGCTTCGCGGCTGGGCTTTTCCCCTCGCTCCGCTCCATCCGCACTGCTCACGACGGCTCAGCGCTTCTTAATAATCCAAATTCAGGGCGTACTTGGCGTTCTCCTCGATCCATTCCTTCCGGGGCTCCACCTTTTCGCCCATGAGGATCGTGAAGATGTTGTCCGCCGCCACCGCGTCCGCCAGGGTGATCCGGCGCAGGGTGCGGGTTTCCGGGTTCATGGTGGTGTCCCACAGCTCATGGGGGTCCATCTCACCCAGGCCCTTGAACCGGTTGATGTCCACCTTTGCGTTGGGGTTGTCCCCCCGCATTTCGGCGGAGATTTTGTCCCGTTCCGGGTCGGAATAGGCCACGCGGGTGGTCTTGCCCCGGGTGAGCTTATACAGGGGCGGCACGGCGGAATAGACATAACCGTGGTCGATCAGGGGCCGCATATACCGGAAGAAGAAGGTCAGCAGCAGGGTGCGGATATGGGCGCCGTCCACGTCGGCATCGGACATGATGATGATCTTGTGGTAGCGCAGCTTGTCCAGGTTGAACTCTTCCCCTATCCCCGCGCCAAGACCAAGCACCAGAGGGTAGAGCTTGTCATTGCCGTAAATCTTGTCCGCCCTGGCCTTCTCCACGTTGAGCATCTTACCCCACATGGCTAAGATAGCCTGGAACCGGCTGTCCCGGCCGTCAATGGCCGAGCCCGCGGCGGAGTCGCCCTCGACGATATACAGCTCGCACAACGCCGGGTCGCGCTCGTTGCAGTCCTGGAGCTTGTCGGGCATCTGTCCCGATTCCAGCGCCGTCTTGCGCCGGACGGACTCCCTGGCCTTCCGGGCGGCCTCCCGGGCGCGGGACGCCATCAGGGCCTTCTCCAGGATGGCCTTGCCCACGGCAGGGTTTTCCTCCAAAAACTGCTCCAGCTTGTCGCTCACCACGTTGTTGACCAGGGTGCGCATCTCGCTGTTGCCCAGCTTGGCCTTGGTCTGGCCCTCGAACTGGGCCTCGGTGAGCTTCACCGAGATCACGCAGGTCAGGCCCTCCCGGCAGTCATCGCCGGAAACCTTTTCCTCGTCCTTGAGAATCTTGGCCTTTTTGCCGTAGGCGTTGAGCACGTTGGTGAGGGCGCGCTTCAGCCCTTCCTCGTGCATACCGCCCTCCGGGGTGTGGACGTTGTTGGCAAAGGAGACGATGATCTCGTTATAGCTGTCCTCGCAGTACTGCAAGGCGATTTCCGCCATGGAATCGTCCCTGGAGCCCGCCATATAGATGACCTTTTCGTGGAGGGGGGTTTTGTTCTGGTTGATGAAGGTGACAAACTCCCGGATGCCACCCTCGTAGTGCATGAACTCCTCCGCCTCGTGATCCGGGCGGCGGTCCGCCATGAGGATTTTCACCCCGGCGTTCAAAAACGCCTGCTCCCGCATCCGGCGGTGGAGCACCTCATAGTCGTACACGGTAGTCTCGAACATCTCGGGGTCGGGCTTGAACACCACCTCGGTGCCGGTTTTTTCCGTGGTTCCAATAATGGTCATTTCCTGGGTAATGGCGCCCCGGGCGAACTTTACCTCGTAAATCTGCCCGTTCTTGTGGACCCGCACCTCCATCCACTCACTGAGCGCGTTGACTACGCTGCCGCCCACGCCGTGGAGGCCGCCGGACACCTTATATCCGCCGCCGCCGAACTTGCCGCCGGCGTGGAGGACGGTATACACCACCTCCAGGGCGGGCTTTCCCGTCTGTGGCTGAATATCCACAGGCACGCCGCGCCCATTGTCGGTGACCCGGATCACGTCGCCGTCTAAAATCTCCACCGTGATGCTGTCGCAGTAGCCCGCCAGGGCCTCATCGATGGCGTTGTCCACGATCTCATACACCAGGTGGTGCAGGCCGGAGGACGACGTGGAACCGATATACATACCGGGGCGCTTGCGGACGGCCTCCAGGCCCTCCAGCACCTGAATTTCCGACGCGCCGTACTCGTGGTCGGTCTGGGTGGTATTCATTTCATTCAACTCGTTGTTTACTTCAGACATGATGTCCCTCCGCTGTGGTTGTAGATTAGTCAAGCCCGTCCTCATCGCACCCGTCCGGGTCGAAGTCCAGCTCATCGCCGTCATGGTACGCCGGGCCGCCTTCCTTGCCCAGCAGCTCGGTGGCCCGCATCCGGCGCTTGTCCTTGGCCTCCTCCACGCTGCGGTGGATCAGCTCCTTGACCTCCCTGGGGTTTTTCACGTTTTTCAGATCCAGGTGGGGTACACTCTTATCCGACGAGTGGACGCAGATGGTGCCCACACCGAAAATGCGCTGCCCCAGCCGCATGGTCAGCTCCAGATCCTGCACCCGGTAGAGCAGCACCTCGTCTGCCTTCAAATTGAGAAACCCGGTTTCACAGAACAGCCGGTCCTCGCTGAGGCTGTACCGGGTGAAGGAGAGGGGCAGGCCCAAACGGCGCTTGCGGTCCTTCCAGAGATATTCAATGGATTTCATATGAGATCCTCCTTACTGGTTGATTCAAACCCGTAACGCCCTGCACGGGCGGAAAGGGCGGCAGAGGAAAGGGCTGTGATATAGACTTTGGGCGGGCCGTCCCCCTCCCGTACCAGGACGAAAGAGCGGGGCAGATCGTCCCCAACGGCGGTGACCCGGCCCTCCCGCTCCGCCCGCTCCAGGAACCGGCGGGTGCGGAACGACCAGGTGGTATTATCCAGGTCGAATATGCCGATCACGTCCTGGCTGCGCACCATGACGTTTTGGCCTAAATGCAGATACATCTCAGCGCGCCTCAAAATCGGGGCCGTCGGTACGGCCCGCCAGATAGTCCAAGGAAACGCCGTACAAATCCGCGATCTTGATTACGAAAGAAAAAGGAACGTCCTTTTCTCCTGATTCATAGCGGCAATAGGTGCGCAAAACCATATCTAATTCCCTTGCTGTCCTATCCTGGGACCAGCCTCGCTCATTCCTCAATTCTTTCATTCGGTGTGACAAAATTTCCATAAAAATTTGATCCCCCTGCTTGACATGACAGATTAGTCCTATTATAATATAGTCCTGTCAAAATAGTCCTGATAATACAGTTATATTAGGAGTGATTACATTGAACGACATCTTAGCAAGCCTCTACAACTGCGCCATGTCCTCGCGGGCCGAATCCTATCTGATTGGGGAGGACATCCAGAACCTTCGCAGCGCAATTCGTGGGAAAGAAAACCTTCAACTGCAATTACAGGAGCTTTTGGATGAAAACCAGCTTACCCTGTTGGAGCGCTACATAGACCAAAGCAGCGGCGCCGCCGGGTGGGAATTCATCTCCGCGTTTCGAAAGGGCTTGGCCATAGGCTTAAAACTGGGGGCCTTTTACATTTTGGAACATTGATTCAAATCAGCTGCCCGTTCTTGATATGAAACGCTTTTCCCTCCCGGAGCTTTGCCAATTTATCCTCCTCGCAGCAGGTGATGAACACCTGCCCGGAGGTAATCCGGTTGAGGACGAACTCCTGCCGCCTTTGATCCAGCTCGCTGAGCACGTCGTCCAGAAGCAGGACAGGCCATTCCTCCGTCTCCTGCCGGAAAATGTCCCTTGCCGCCAGCTTCAGCGCCAGCGCCGCCGTCCGGGTCTGCCCCTGGGAGGCGTAGGCTTTGGCGGGATTGCCGTCAATCTCCACCGCCAGCTCGTCCTTGTGGGGGCCGCACAGGCAGGATCGGGCGGCGATCTCCGCTTCCCGGCGGCCCTCCTGGTGGGCCAGCAGCTGGGGAAGGATGACCTTTGGCCCCGCCTCCGGGTCGGTGACGGCGGACACCGTCTCGTACCGCAGTCCCAGCGCCTCCCGTCCTCCGGAACAGTCGGCGTGGATATCCGGGGCGGTTTCCCGCAGGCGGCGGATGAAATGGGCCCGGTAGTGGATTAAAATGGCCCCGCACTGGGCCATGCGCAGGGAAAAATCGTCCAGGGCGTTCAGCAGGCCGGGGTATTGTTCGCTGTCCTTCAGAATCCGGGTTTTATGCTGGTAAAGACGCCGATACTCCGTCAGCGCCTGGGCATACCTTGGCCGGAGCTGGCAGATACAGCTGTCCAAAAACCGCCGGCGGGCCTCCGCCCCCTCCCGGATGAGGTACAAATCCTCCGGACAAAACAACACAGTGTTGAACAAGCCAGAAAGTTCACTTGCTGTTTTCAGCTTCACCCCGTTGGAGCGCAGCTGCCGCCGCGCCCCCCGGTGCAGATCCGCTTCCAGCAGCAGTTCCCGCCCCCGACTGGCCACCCGTCCCTTGAGAAAGGCGTGATCCTCGCCGTGGCGGATCAGCTCCCTGTCGTACCGCGCCCGGTGGGAGGACGCCGACGAGAGATAGGCGATGGCCTCCAGCAGGTTGGTTTTCCCCTGGGCGTTCTCTCCGGCGATGACGTTGACCCCGGGGTGGAACGCCGCCTCCCCGTGGACATAGCTGCGAAAACAGTCCAAGGAAATATCGTTGATCGTCATTCCACCACAAAGACCTGTCCATCCAGCTCGGCCCTGTCGCCGGGATAGAGCTTCTTCCCCCGCATGGTACAGGGTTCGCCGTTGACCTTGACCTCGCCGTTTTGGATGAGCAGCTTGGCCTCGCCGCCGGTTTCCACCGCCCCGGCAAACTTCAGCAGATCCTGAAGTTTGATAAAGGTTGTTTCAATTTTAATGTGTTCCTCCATGATAGCCTCCCCGGTCACCTTGTTGTCACGCTGCGCCTGTTCGCAACGCGCGGCTTCCCTCCGTCTCGGACAAAACCCATCCGGGCCTATGGCCCTCCTTGGGCTTTTGCCCTCGCTCTGGTCCATCCGCGCTGCTCACGACGGCTCCGCGCTTCTCTGTTGTCACGCTGCGAAGCGGCCAGGACGCTCTATCGCTTTCCTTTCGACTCGGGCTGGTCTCTGGGGCCTTCGGCCCCATCGCTCTCCCGCGCTTCAGTCCAAGCTCCTTCGCTGTCCGCTTCTCCGCGCTCCTTATTCCCCGGCTCTTAGGCGGACAGGAAGCACCATATAAAGGAAATTGTCCTTCTCCCCCTCCAGGGGCAGGATCAGGCAGGGAGAGGTGGAGGTATTCAGCT
>CAJTVM010000014.1:3292-45666 GCA_910579595.1 uncultured Oscillospiraceae bacterium | reverse complement strand
CCGCGCCGGAGGATCGAATCCTGACCATGTCCACTTGCGTTGACATGGGGCAGTCCGATTACCGCTGGGTGGTGCAGGGCCGTCTGGCCCAGGTCTACAGCGCAAAGCCCACAGCCGAGGAATAGGGGCGGATAAGTTTGATGGGCCGATGGCAATGGGTGCCCCAACCACTTCGGTGCGGGATATCTGTACATGATTTGTGTGAAATCAAATGACATAATTGTCCCCGGCGTCCCCCCGCTGGGCCAGATCCGCCACGGTGACGCCGTCCAGATATTCGTTGATCACTTTGTCCAGTCCCTGCCACAGGGGGAGGGTGCGGCAGGCGGACGATCTGGGGCAGGCGTCAGCGTCCTGCTCCAGGCAGGCCACCGGGGCCAGCGAGTCCTCCGTCAGCCGCAGAATGGCGCCCACCGTGCATTGGTCCGGCGCTTTTGTCAGCTGATAGCCGCCCCCTTTGCCCCGCACGCCGATGAGCAGCCGGGACTTGACCAGCAGTTTGATGATGCTTTCCAGATACTTTTCCGAGATCTCCTGCCGCTGGGCGATCACCTTTAAGGGGATGAAGCCCTCCCCCTGGTGCTCGGCCAGATCAATCATTACCCGCAGCGCGTAGCGGCCCTTGGTTGAAATCAGCATACGGTACCCCCCTCTTGAATAAACCTATTATACAACGTGGTAAATAGGATTACAATGGAAATTTTGCAAAATAACAGTTGACAGGCGGAAGGGGCAGAGTTATAATTCATATAAACCTATATGATAGGTTGGTTGATTGAGGAGGATACCGCCATGAGCAAAATTTATTCGTCCGCCGACCAGCTGATTGGCCGCACCCCGCTGCTGGAGCTTACCCATATCGAAAAAGCCGAGGGCCTGGAGGCCCGGATTCTGGCCAAGCTGGAGTATTTTAACCCCGCCGGAAGCGTAAAAGACCGCATTGCCAAGGCCATGATTGATGACGCCGAGGCCAAAGGCCTGCTAAAGCCCGGCTCGGTGATCATCGAGCCCACCTCCGGCAACACCGGCATCGGACTGGCCAGTGTTGCCGCCGCCCGGGGCTACCGCGTCATCATCGTCATGCCCGAAACCATGAGCGTGGAGCGCCGCCAGATCATGAGGGCCTATGGCGCGGAGCTGGTACTCACGGAGGGAGCCAGGGGGATGACGGGGGCCATCGCCAAGGCCGGCGAGCTGGCGAAGGAGATCCCGAACAGCTTCATCCCTGGCCAGTTTGTCAACCCCGCAAACCCCGCCGCCCACAGGGCGGCAACCGGCCCGGAGATCTGGGCGGACACCGATGGGCAGGTTGACATTTTTGTAGCCGGCGTGGGCACTGGCGGTACCATCACCGGCATCGGCGAGTATCTCAAGGGCCAAAACCCTGAGGTAAAGGTGGTGGCGGTGGAGCCTGCCGCTTCCCCGGTGCTGAGCAAGGGCACCGCCGGGGCCCATAAGATCCAGGGTATCGGCGCGGGCTTTGTGCCCGCCGTGCTCAACACTGCTGTCTACGACGAGGTTGTCGCCGTGGAAAATGAGGATGCCTTTGCCACCGGGAGGCAGGTGGGCCGGGGCGAGGGAGTGCTGGTGGGCATTTCCTCCGGGGCGGCTGTGTGGGCCGCGATCCAGCTGGCCAAACGCCCGGAAAACAAGGGCAAGACCATTGTGGCCCTGCTACCCGATACCGGGGACCGCTATCTGTCCACCCCGTTGTTTGCCGACTGAAGGATGGAGTGCGCCCTTCCGCGCCCGGCCAGGGCTGCGGAAGGGCGTTTGTTCCGTTTTTTCCATTGCGGCCTGAACTGGAAATCAGACTGCGCTTATGGTATAGTAAACACAATTGGCTGTAGGCCTTGGCCCACTGGGCGCACAAAGCACGCAGGCATTGATTATGGACGAAAACTATGGCCGGAGGGACAACACAATGAGCTACCGCTTTGCCATCTGTGACGACGACACGAAATATGTGGAATACATCGAAAACCTTGCCGCCCGGTGGGCCATACAGACGGAAGTCCGTCTGGAGACGGAGCGCTTCCCCTCGGCGGAGGCGTTTCTGTTCCGCTACGAGGAGCGCCGGGACTTCGACGTGCTGTTGCTGGACATCGAGATGACGGGGATGGACGGGGTGGAACTGGCCCGTACCGTCCGGCAGGGCAGCGACGATATGCAGATCGTGTTCATCACCGGCTATACTGATTACATCGCCGAGGGTTACGAGGTGTCCGCCCTCCACTATCTCACCAAGCCGGTGAACGAGGACAAGCTGTTCCAGGTGCTCACCCGGGCGGTGGGGCGGCTGGCGCGAAACGAGCCCGCCCTCACATTGGAGCTGCCGGGGGAGACGGTGCGCTTGCCGCTGAGCAAAATCCGATACCTGGATGTGCTCCACAACTATGTCACCGTCCATGCCGATCGGGATTACACCATCAAGCGGTCCCTGGCGGAGCTGGAAAAGGGGCTGGATCAGCGGTTTTTCCGCATTGGCCGCTCTTGTATTTTGAATCTGGCCTTTGTCAGCCGGGCGACCCGCACGGCGGTGGAGCTGTCGGGCGGAGCCGTCGTCCCCCTGCCCCGGGGACAGTATGAAAAGCTCAACAGGGCCATTGTCCAGCGGATGTGAGGGGGGTTCATGTTGTTGTTCAACAAACTGATCGACAGGCGGCTGGCTGTCTACCAGCGGGAGCTGATTGAGATCCACTATGCCGAGGTGGAAAATATGTACCGCCAGATCCGGGGCTGGCGGCACGACTACCGCAGCCATATCCAGCTGATGAAGGTGTTGGCGGCCCAGGGGGATTTGGACGGCATCCGGGGTTATCTGGACGAGCTGGAGACGGATCTGGCCGCCGTGGATACGGTGGTCAAGACGGGAAACCCCATGGCGGACGCCATCCTCAACAGCAAGATCTCCCTGGCCCGGTCCAAGCATATCCCCGTCCGGGCAGACGCCAGCATCCCGGTGGCTTTGTGGGTGTCCGAGCTGGATTTGTGTGTCATCCTGGGCAACCTGTTCGACAACGCTATTGAGGCCAGTATGGCGCTGCCCGAGGACAAGCGGCTGATCCGGGTGTATGTGGACATGAAGGGGAATCAGCTGTATATCTCCTTTACCAACTTCACTGCTTCGGGCAAACAGAAGAAGCGGGAAGGCCGCTTCCGCACCACCAAGGGGGAAGGCCACGGCTTCGGGCTGGTGCGGATGGACGCCATTGTGGAGCGCCTGGGCGGCTGGCTCAGCCGGAACAGTGAGGACGGGGCGTTTACCACGGAGATTTTGTTACCCACTGCGGACAGTCAATCCTCCCCGTCCACCCCGTAGGGCATGGGATGGGCGGACGATAACCTTACAATTCAGCCCCCCAAAAACGCAATTCAGCCCCCGGACCACACAGCCGGGGGCTTTTGTGTTATGGTATTACATGAGGTGAGAGACATGGAAAAAACAAAAACCGGCAAGCAAAAGCCCGCCTACGGCATGGCGTCCAACTGCGCGTTCATGATCCGCCGGGCCTGGCGGGAGTGTAAGGGTGTGCTCAGCGTGTGCGCGGGCCTCATTTTCTGCGGCGTGGCCGCCAGCCAGCTGGAGCTGTTCGTGGTACCCGCCATCCTGGACGCGGTGGAGGGGGGCGCAGCCCCCGGGGCGTTGGCCCGCCTGATCCTCTGGTTCACCCTGGGAATGGTGCTGGTGCGATCACTGCGGGCCTACCTGGACGAAAACACCATCTTTGGGCGGATTTTGGTGCGCTCCTCCCTGTGCCTGGATCTGCATATGCATTTCTGCCGCACGTCCTTCCCCCACACGGAGGATCCGGACTACATCAAGCATACGAAGAAGGCGTCCAAATGCCTGGACAGCAACGGAGACGCCGGGGAGGCCATCTGGAAAACCCTGACGGATCTGGCCACCAATGTTATCAGCTTTGTCATCTATCTGCTGGTGCTTTCCCAAGTGGGGCCGTGGGTAGCGCTGCTGTGCATGGCGCTGTCCGCCGCCAGCTACTTTGCCGGGGAGCGCATCCGGGTCTGGCGCTACAACCGCCGGGAGGAGGAGGCCGCCCTCCTGCACAAGCTGGACTACGTGATCTTCCGCAGCCGGGACATGGAGCTGGCCAAGGACATCCGCATTTTCGGCATCGGTCCCTGGCTCACCGAGCTGTACGATAAGTACACCCGGCTGTATCAGGATTTCTACGCCAAAAGTATGCGTTATTACCTGTGGGCCGACCTGCTGGACGGGGTGCTGGCCCTGCTGCGCAATGGCGCGGCCTACGGCCTGCTCATCGCCATGGCCCTGCGGGGGGAGCTGGGGGCGGCGGAGTTTGTGCTGTACTTCATGGCGGTGAGCGGCTTTGCCCAGTGGGTGACGGGCATTTTCACCCAGCTGGGGATCCTCCACCGGCAGAGCCTGGAGCTGTCCACCCTGCGGGAGGTGATGGACACCCCCGAGCCTTTCCAATTTGAGGGCGGCAAGCCCCTGCCCGTGAAGGACGGCCACCTGTACCAGTTGGAGCTGCGGGACGTGTCTTTCCGCTACCCCGGCGCGGATGCCGACACCCTGTCCCACGTGAATCTGACCATCCATCCTGGGGAAAAGCTGGCGGTGGTGGGCAAAAACGGCGCGGGCAAGACCACCCTCATCAAGCTGCTGTGCGGCCTGTACGACCCCACCCAGGGCCAGGTGCTGCTGGACGGGGAGGACATCCGGCAGTATGACCGGCGGGACTATTACAAGCATTTTTCCGCCGTGTTCCAACAGTTCTCGGTGATGGCGGGCACCATGGCGGAAAACGTGGCCCAGGTTCGGGGGGACAAGGTGGATCTGCCACAGGTGTGGGACTGCCTGGAGCGGGCGGGGGTGGCGGACAAGATCCGGGAGCTGCCCCAGCGGGAGGACACCCACCTGGGCCGGGAGGTCTACCTGGACGGCGTGGATCTGTCCGGCGGGCAGATGCAGCGGCTGATGCTGGCCCGGGCGCTGTACAAGAACGCGCCGGTGGTGGTGCTGGACGAGCCCACCGCTGCCCTGGACCCCATCGCGGAAAGCGATCTGTACCAGCGCTACAACGACCTCACCGGAGACCGCACCAGCGTGTATATTTCCCACCGGCTGGCCTCCACCCGGTTCTGTGACCGGGTGCTGCTCATCGAAAACGGCGGCATCGCCGAGGAGGGAACCCACGAGGAGCTGCTGAAGCAGGGCGGGCGGTACGCCTACCTGTTCGACATCCAGAGCAAATACTACAAGGAAGGGGCAATGGAGGATGAATGACACAAAAAAGGAGCGCCTGTCCTTCCGGCAGGCCATGGCCTACAGCCGCCGGGGCTTTGCCATCTGGTGGAGGACGGCGCCGGAGATTCTGATTGCCGCCGCGGTTCAGCGGGCGGTGGACGCTCTGGCTCCCTACCTGCCCCTGTACTTCACCGCCCGGCTGGTGAACGCCATCGCCGGGGGCGGAGAACCGGGACAGGTGTGGACCATGCTGGGGTGGCTGCTGGCCTCCACGGCGGCGGTGGCGGCCATCCGGGCCGGAGTGAACTGCTGGGACGAGACCATGCGGCACGCCCACCAGTTCCCCGCCTGGAACCGTATCTTTTTTGAAAAGCTGCTGTCCATGGACTTCTGCGATGTGGACGACCCCAAGAACCAGGCTCTGTTTACCCAGATTCAGCAGGCACGGCAGTGGAGCGGGTGGGGGCTGAACAAGCTGTATATGCGCTTTTCTGACGCGGTAGGCGCGGTATTCCGCATTCTGGGCGCCATCGCCCTGTCGGTGAGCCTGTTCACCCTGCCGGTGCCTGCGGGCAGCCCGCTGGCCTGGCTTAACAGCCCCCTGTGTCTGGCGGGGATGGCGGCGCTGCTGGTGGGGTCGGTGGCGCTGTCCGGGGCCTTGTCCAACAAGGCGAGTTCCTACTGGGCCAGCTATGACGGCGCGGCGGGCAACCGGGGCTTTTCCTTCTTCTACTTCGTCGCCATGAGGGATCGCTGGCGGGGGACGGACATCCGCACCTATGCCCAGGACAAATTTTTAGAGGATGCCGGAAAAAAAGATATGGGGGGCGAAACCTCCTTTGGACCCGATTCTTCTATCGGCAGGGCGGGCCGGGGGCCTATGGGGCTGTGCGCCGCCGCCGCACAGGGGATGTCCCAGGCGTTCATAGGGGTCATCTACCTGTTCGCGGCGCTGAAGGCCTTGGGCGGGGCCTTTGGGGTGGGATCCGTCACCCAGTATGTGGGGGCGCTGGCGGGGCTGGCCCAGGGCTTCACCGCTCTGCTGGAGATCGTGGGTGAGCTGCGCGCCAACGCCGAATATCTCAAATCCACCTACGAGTTCCTGGACATCCCCAACCAGATGTACCAGGGGAGCCTGACCACCGAGAAGCGCAATGACCGCAAGTACGAAATCGAGTTCCGGGATGTGAGTTTTAAATACCCCGGCACGGACGCCTGGGCCCTGCGCCATGTGTCCATGAAATTCGATGTGGGGGAGCGGCTGGCGGTGGTGGGGGAGAACGGCTCGGGCAAGACCACCTTCATCAAGCTGCTGTGCCGCCTCTACGACCCCACCGAGGGGGAAATCCTCCTCAACGGCATCGACATCCGCAAGTACCGCTACGACAACTACCTGGCCCTGTTCTCCGTGGTGTTCCAGGACTTCAAGCTGCTTTCCCAGCCTCTGGGTGCCAATGTGGCGGCGGCGGAGGGGTACGACCGGTCCAGAGCGGAGAAGTGCCTGAAGAAAGCGGGGTTCGGCCCCCGTCTGGAAGAACTGCCGAAAGGATTGGACACCTGCCTGTACCGGGAATTCGAGGACGACGGGGTGGAGGTATCCGGCGGCGAGGCCCAGAAGATTGCCCTGGCCCGGGTGCTGTACCAGGACGCGCCGTTCATCGTGCTGGACGAGCCCACGGCGGCGCTGGATCCGGAGGCGGAAGCGGAAGTCTACACCAAATTCAACGACATCGTGGAGGACAAGACCGCCATCTATATCAGCCACCGGCTGTCCTCCTGCCGGTTCTGCGATGAGATCGCCGTGTTCGACCATGGGCAGGTGGTCCAGCAGGGGACCCACGACAATCTGGTGGAGGCCCAGGGCAAGTACCAGGCTCTCTGGGAAGCCCAGGCACAGTACTATCAAAAAAGCGAGGAGTAAGGTGAGAATCATAGGAAAAGGCGGCGTGATCGCAACGATCACGCCGCCTTTTCCGCCGTCAACGCCCTGCCGCCGTCAGCCCGTCTGCTGGGCCGGCTGGCGGTGCAGGAGGTAGCGGTGGAGGATTGCCGCCTCCTGGGCGCGGCTGACATAGCCTGAGGGGTTGAGGGTATTTTGGGAGCTTCCCTGAAGGAAGCGGTTGCCCACAGCCCAGCTGACGGCCTTGGCGGCGTAGCTGTCTACGCTTTTCCAGTCGGCAAACTGGGTCAGGGGGGCGAGGCCGGAGACGGCGCGGCCGCACCACAGGGTATCGTACTGAAACAGTATCACCGCAAGCTCCTGCCGGGTGAGGGGATGGTCAGGCCCGGTGGAGTTGTCAATAGCGGGATATTCCGCGCCGTCCTGGATGGACAGGCGGTACAGGTCCTGCTCCACCATGAAGCGTGTCGCCGGTGATTCAGGGGAGAAGGTTGTGCCGTTGATCCCGTACATCACCCCGGCTTCATAGACATACCGGATGTCGCCGTAATACCACTTGCCGGGGATGACGTCCGCAAAGGGCAGGGGCGTTTTGTCAACCTTCACGGTGCAGCGATCCGAGGCGTTTCCGCAGGAAACGGTGATGACGGCGGTGCCGGGCTTCAGGGCGACCACCCGCCCCTTGGCGTCCACGCTGGCTACGGAGGGGCTGCTGCTGGACCATGTGAGCTGGGGCGGCGTGGCGGTGGACGTCGTGACGGACGCCGTGAGGGCCAGGCTTTCCCCGGTGGCCAGGGAGGCCGATGTTTTGCTGATGGCGACACTTGAGTCGGCGGTGGTGCGCCACGGGTTGTTTTCCCTGGGATCGGTGGGGTCCCAGCCGTTATCCATGGCGGGTGTGATCTCACTGACGGCCTTGGCGGGTTTTCCCAGGGGGCCGGGGGTGGTGCTGTCGTCATAAATGGTGACCTTGGTTCCGGAGGCGCAGTTGTCGTAGATCCACTTGGCGTCCGCAGTCTGAAGCCGGACGCAGCCCAGGGAGGCCGGACTGCCCAGCATATTGTATTCATAGGTCAGCAGGGTGGAGGGATCGGGGGCGGAATAACAGACGGAGTGGAAGAGGTAATTCCCGTAGAACTGGGTGGCATACTGGCCGTAGGAGCCGTCAACCATGTGGCACCACGCCATTTTGGCCGCGACGGAATAGCTGCCGCGGGGGGTGGCGCTGCCCTGGCGGCCCACGGAGCAGACCATGGCTTTGACGGGAACCGTATGATTCCCGTTTGCGTCCAGCCCATACACAGTCACAGTGTTCATGGCCCGGTTTACCATTATGTAATAGGGGGCGGGACGGGCGGCTGCCTGTGCGTTTGGCAGGCTGGCGCCCAGCGAGGACAGGGCAAGCAGGAGGGCCAGTATGAGGCTTTTTGTTCGTTTACCCATCACGTCAGTATTCTCCTTCGAACTCATTTTTCGCACAGCAAGGTGCCGCGCTGATGGACGAAAGCTATGATACCACCACAAATATGGAGCGGCGTGGTGGTATCTTTATCCAATCCTGTATCATATCTATGTAAGAACCTGTATTCACAACCTCAATTCACCGTTTGGCCGGGTCTGTTCCCGCCATGCCGCGTTAAATTTTCTGGAGATAAACACAATGATTCCTGCGAAAATTTGCCTTGCCTGACGGAAAATCCCTCGCCCATCCGGCGGTTTCGGCTGTGAATACAGGTTCTAAGAGCATTATAGCACAGACCAGGCGGCTTGTACCAGCACCATACGGAAAAAATTTTCCTCGCGCGCTAATTTCCCACGCGGCGGGTTCTTCCCTTCTGTCAAACGCGGCGGTGGGAGCGGCGGCATAGAACGGTTATCTTTGATAGAAAAACGTGAGAACGATTGTTTTTTGTTGCATTTTTCCGAACAATAGAGTAAAATAAAAGGCACAGGGCCGGAAATAGAGAGACCGGCTCTGAGAGAAGGAGGAATAAATATGGTATTTGACCGCGTACAGCTGAAAATGACGGCAAAACAAGCCATGAAATTTCAGCGCCCACACCCCATGCTGATCACGCTGCTGTTCGTTGTCCTTGTCAACGCCGGCACCTGGATCATCAGGCAAATCATGAGTTTTGCAACCGCTGACAGTCCGCTGACCCAGATAATGAACATGGTGATGTCAGGCTATGCGGATCCGGAAGACGTACTTGAGTACCTGATATACGCCTACGACCCCGGCCAGATGTTTGTAAATATGTTCATAAGCGTTTTTGTCGTCAGTATCCTCACCTCCCTTTGGACGGGACTCATGCGGACGGGCTATTCCGGCTTCTGCCTGGGCATGGTCCGGGGCCAGCAGCCCCAGGCCGGCGTGCTGTTCAACACGCTCCCCCTGTGGGCGGGCGTTCTGCTCACCCAGTTCCTGGTGGCGCTGTTCACCGCCCTGTGGGGGATGCTGTTTGCGGTTGGTACGGTTGTTGTCATCTCTGTGCTCGGAGCTATCTTGGTCGAGATATCCGAGGGCCTGTTTGTGCTCTTTACGCTGGCCGCTCTGGTTGTGGCGGTTATCGGCTATGTCTGGGTTGTCCTGCGGTACGCCATGGTGAACTTCATCATCGCCGACCAGGGCCTCACCGGCATGGATGCCATCCGGATGAGCAAGCAGATGATGCAGGGCAATATCAGCAGCCTGTTCACCCTGGAGCTGTCCTTCATCGGCTGGTATATGCTGGAGGGCGTCATTGTGATGTTCATCTACATGGCTTTCGCGGGGAGCGTTGCCGCCAGCCTTTACGGCGCCAGCGGTTATGACGCCATGATGACGATGGGCAACGGGATGCGGGGGCTGAACACCTTGACCATCGTTGTTACAATCGCCACCGCGCTGTACAGTATGTGGCTCACCCCCTACGTCACCGGCACCGAAGCCCTGTTCTATGACACGCTGCGCGGAGCCCGTCCCATGGGCGGTTACGGCGGTCCTGCCGGTCCCGGCGGCTATGGAGGTCAGGGCGGTTGGGGTGGCCCCGGCGCTCCCGGCGGCCCCGGCGCTCCCGGCGGTTGGGGTGGTCCCGGTGGCCCTAGCGGCTACGGCGGCGCTGGCGGTTACGGCGGCCAGGGCGGCCAAGGCGGCTGGGGGCAGCAGCCTCCCCAGCAAAATGGCGGTTATAACTGGACGCCCACTCCCGGATCCAGCTCGGGCCGCGGTATGGGAACCGGCGCACAAGGTGGCCCCCGTCCGCCCCAGCCCCCCCAGCAGCCCCCCAAAGCGCCCAGGGACGATGCCTGGAAATAATTTCCGAGCAAAATCAAAAGGAGATCTGTTTCATGGACAAACTGCAAATGAAAACCCCTCTGGTGGAGATGGATGGAGACGAGATGACCCGCATCCTCTGGCAGCAGATCAAAGAGGAGCTGTTGGAGCCGTTCATTGATTTGAAAACCGAATACTACGATTTGGGCCTTCCCCACCGGGAGGAGACCGGCGACCAGGTGACTATTGACGCCGCCGAGGCCAACAAGAAGTACGGTGTGGCGGTGAAATGCGCCACCATTACCCCCAACGCCCAGCGGGTGGAGGAATACAAGCTGTCCCAGATGTGGAAGTCGCCCAACGGCACCATCCGGGCCATCCTGGACGGTACCGTGTTCCGCGCCCCCATCATGGTCAATGGCCTGAACCCGGTGGTGAAAAACTGGCAGGCCCCCATCACCATCGCCCGCCACGCCTTCGGCGACGTGTACAAGGCCACTGAGTACAAGGTGCCCGGCCCCGGCACGGCGGAGTTGGTGTTCACCGGTGCGGACGGGCAGGAAACCCGCCAGACCATCCACAAGTTCGATGGCCCCGGCGTGATCCAGGGACAGTTCAACGTAGGGGAGTCCATCACGTCCTTTGCCCATTCCTGCTTTAAGTTCGCTCTGGACACCCGCCAGGATCTGTGGTTCTCCACCAAGGACACCATTTCCAAGCAGTATGACCATACCTTTAAGGATATTTTTGCAGAGGTGTACGAGGCGGATTACAAGGCCAAGTTCGAGGAGGCCGGGATCACCTACTTCTACACCCTCATTGACGACGCGGTGGCGCGGGTAATCCGCTCCAAGGGCGGCTTCATCTGGGCCTGCAAGAACTACGACGGCGATGTGATGAGCGACATGGTGTCCACCGCCTTCGGCTCCCTGGCCATGATGACTTCCGTGCTGGTGTCCCCCGACGGTAATTACGAGTACGAAGCCGCCCACGGCACCGTCACCCAACACTACTATCGCCACCTCAAGGGGGAGCAGGTGTCCACCAACCCCATGGCTACCCTGTTTGCCTGGACTGGGGCGCTGGCCAAGCGGGGCGAGCTGGACAATCTGCCCGAGTTGACTGCCTTTGCCAGGAAGCTGGAAAAAGCGTCCATCGACACCATCGAGAGCGGCGTCATGACCGGCGACCTGGTGGGCCTGTGGGAGGGCGAGGCAAAGGCCCAAAAGGTCACGGGGCTGGAGTTCCTCCGCGCCATCCGGGAGAGATTGTAATGGCGTTCCTTTTTCTCGTGAGAAAAAGGAACCGAAAGAGAGCTTTAAGCTCGTTTCTAACAGGGTTATTGTTGTAAAGTTTATCGTTGGCAACGGAATTTGCCAGGAGAATGCGGCATGATTTATTTTCTTACCAGCAGCACCTGTATGCCGGATTCCCCGGCACTGAACCCGGTGAACGGCTTCGTGGAGGAGCTGCAAAAGGCCCTGCCCAAGCTGTGCCGCGCCCTATTCATCTGCGCCGATCCGGATCAGCCCTCCCTCACCTATGGTTTTGCCGAGGATATGCGGGACAGCTTCGCTGAAATTGGAGTATCCTTCACCGATGTGACGGTGTTGGAACGGGCTAACCAGGACCAGTGCGCAGAGTTGGTTGCCGGCGCCGGGTTTATTGCCCTGGCGGGCGGGCACGTCCCCACCCAGAACGCGTTTTTCCGGGATATCTCCCTGCGGGAGTGCCTGCGAAATTGGGGCGGTGTGCTGATGGGTGTCAGCGCGGGCAGTATGAACAGTGCCGACCTGGTCTACGCCCAGCCGGAGGAGCCGGGGGAGGCCATCGACCCGGATTACCAGCGGTGGCTCACGGGGCTGGGGCTGACCAAACACAACACCATCCCCCATTACAACCAGGATAAGGATTGGCTGCTGGACGGGCTGAGGCTGTACGAGGACATCACCTACGCCGACAGCATCGGTCACCGGTTCTGGGTTTTGGTGGATGGCAGTTACATCCTGGGCCGGGATGGCCGGGAAGAACTGCGGGGCGAGGCGTACCTCATTGAAAACGGTTCTATCCGGCAGATCAGCCGGGAAGGCGAAGTCATTCCAATTTAAAAAAAGCGGCGTGAGCGAAACGCTCACGCCGTTTTTTTACGGTTCAGGCAGCTCCAAGGCAATTTCCTGCTCCGGGCAGATAATGGACGCGGCCACCTTCACCACATCCTCCAGATCCATTTCATAGGCAGTGATTTTGAACTGGATGCCATCCAAGGTGAACTCCGCCACATACAGATCGTAGTACCCGGCGGGGGTGTGGGTTTCCGGGTCGTAGGGTCCGTGGGACATGGAGCAGTACCCGATGGTGACGGGCACCCCGGCAATGTCCGACGGCGTGACCTCGTCGTAGAGGTAGATACAGCAGTCCGTCAGCCCTACCCGGGAGGCGGAGACACCGAAGCCGTGATAAACACAGCGCTGATCGATGAGCCGTGGGGCGCCGTCCTCCCAAGTGCCAAAGACCTGGTAATAGCCGTAGTGCACAGTATCCCACACCAGATTGCCGTCCTCCTTGCGGATGACCACGCGGGCGGCGCCCTCGGGGTTGGTGGGTATGAGGCCCTCCGGGATATAGGACGGGGTCAGCGTCCGCCCATAATACTCCGCCACGTCCTCCTTATCCCAAGGGACGTCCACATCGTACAGCTCGGGGTCGTAGGCAATCCGGCTCGCGTCAACCTGGTCGTCGGACAGCTTGTTGACCACGATTTTGCCCATGTCCACATACACCGTATCCGGCTGGGCAGGGGTGACGGCCGCATCCGTGACGGTGGGGGAGACGTCCTGTGACATGACAGGTTCCGGCGCGATGCCGCCGGGGCCGGGGCTGGGCAGCCGCCCCGTTCCGTGGTGGAAGGTGAACGCCGCCGCGATCACGCACAGGCACGCCGCCGCCGCGCCCCATTGCAGCCAGACCGCCCGCTTCCGCCGGGGCTGCTCCTCCGCCGCCTCAATAAAGGCGGGATCAACCAGCTCCAATTTGTACAGCAATTCGTTTCCTCTCATAATGTGTAACCCTCCTGTTTTAAATAGTCCCGCAGCTTGGCCCGGACGCGGAACAGGGTGGTTTTCACCCTGCCCTGGGAGCAGCCGAAGCGGGCGGCGACGGTGGCAATATCGTCCAGAAACCAGTACCGTCTCAGGAACATATCCCGCTTTTCCCGGCTGAGGGTGGCCAAAAACCCATTGATGGCCTCGGCTAAGGCCATCTCGTCCAGGCGGCACTCCAGATCGTCGGGGGCGGGGAGGCACTGCTCCAGCTCGCCGCTGAGCTGGGTGACGATGGCGGCGCGCTTCAGCCTGTCCCTCTCCCGGCAGCGGTTCAGGGCGGTGTGCCGGACAATCCGGGCCAAAAAGGCGTAGAGATAATCCCGGGGTTCGTGGGGCGGAATGGAGCGCCATGCCTCAAAATAGGTGTCGTTTTCGCATTCCTCGGCGGTTTGGGTGTCCCGCACCACCCCTGCCGCCAGTGAGCGCAGGCGGCGGCCGTACTTTTCCGAGGTATGGGTGATGGCGGACTCGTCCCGATTGAGGTACAACTCCACAATCTGTCCGTCGTCCAAGGCTCCCGCCTCCTTTCCCTGTTTGTGTGAGGGCCCTCACCCCAATAAGCACCGTTTCAACCGGGCGGGTTACACCGGGGGATGAAAAAAATGTCCCGCCCCTGGAGGGGCGGGACGCGGTTGGCGGTATTATGCCTCCCACAGCAGGTCGGGATACAGTCCGGCCTTTGTTTTGTCCGCAATAGCGGCCACCACCGTGGGCTTGTCCTCACGATAGGTGACGCCGTACCACTTGTCCTCGCTGAGCAGGACCCGCACCCGGGCCTTGCCATCGCCGATGAGCTGCTCTACCACGCTGGGCAGGAAGTATTCCGCCTTCAGCGGGTTTTCCGCCAGCGCCTTGTCCAGGAACGCCGGGAACCGGGCCAGGGCCTCGTCCAAAAAGCTGCGGGTAAAGCCCCATAGATTCATGGACACGGTGGTGTCCCCCGGCAGGGGGCTCCAGGTGGCGCCGCCGTCCTCGGTGTAGCGGGCGTCATCCCCGTCCTTCTCGATGGTGGTGCGCTCCACAATTTCCCGCAGGACGCCCCCGCCGTCCACGGCGCACACGCCCCGGGCCACGCTGCCGTTTTCGGTGACGGTGTTTTTCAGCAGATAGCCCACCATAGCGTACTCGTACAGATCCCCGTCGGGGTGGCTGCACAGGTAGTCGTAAATCTTCTGGTAGGCGGCGGGGCCGTAGTAGTCATCGGCGTTGATGATGGCGAAGGGGCCGTCAACGAGCTGCCGCGCCGCCAGCGCGGCCTGGGCGGTACCCCAGGGCTTGACCCGCTCCGGGGGAACGCTGTAGCCCTCCGGCAGGTCGTCCCTGCGCTGGAAGGCGTATTTCACATCCATCACCTTGGCCACGCGGTCGCCGATGCAGGCGCGGAAATCCGCCTCGTTTTCCTCCTTGATCACGAAGATCACGGTGTCAAACCCCGCCCGGTGGGCGTCGTAAATGGAGTAGTCGATGATGAGCTGGCCGTGGCTGCCCACGGGATCCAGCTGTTTGAGGCCGCCGTACCGGCTGCCCATGCCGGCAGCCATAATCACTAAAACAGGTTTGTTCACGGTATGCTGTCCTCCTCAGATATGAGTTGCACGGGCGCACAGTGTACGCCCCGATAAAATTACTCCTTGTAGCCGTTGGGGTTCATGGACTGCCACTTCCAGGAGGACGCGCACATCTCCTCGATGCCCAGCTCGGCCGTCCAGCCCAGTTCGTCTCTGGCCTTGGCGGGGTCGGCGTAGCAGGCGGCGATGTCGCCGGGACGGCGGGCCTCGATGACATAGGGCAGCTCGCGGCCGCAGGCCTTCTCATAGGCGTGAACCACGTCCAGCACGCTGTAGCCGTTGCCGGTGCCCAGATTGCACACGAACAGGCCGCACTTGGTGGCCAGCTTCTT
The DNA here is from genome assembly GCA_910579595.1 of uncultured Oscillospiraceae bacterium. Taxonomy (GTDB): domain Bacteria; phylum Bacillota; class Clostridia; order Oscillospirales; family Oscillospiraceae; genus Enterenecus. Next base: position 30,276 of record CAJTVM010000014.1, on the reverse strand, counting down.
CAGTGCCGCCACATGGCCCTTTGCCAGATCCACGACGTGGATATAGTCCCGCACGCCGGTGCCGTCAGGGGTGTTGTAGTCGTTGCCGAACACATGGACCTTTTCCAGCTGGCCCACCGCCACCTTGGCGATATAGGGCACCAGGTTGTTGGGGATGCCGTTGGGATCCTCGCCAATCAGGCCGCTCTCATGGGCGCCGATGGGGTTGAAGTAGCGCAGCAGGGCCACGTTCAGTTCGGGATCGGCGGCGCAGATATCCATCAGGATCTGCTCCTGGAACAGTTTGGAGGTGCCGTAGGGGTTGGTAGTGCCGCCGGTGGGGAAGTCCTCCCGGATGGGCACGGTGGCGGGGTCGCCGTACACCGTGGCGGAGGAGGAGAACACGAAGTTCTTCACCCCGTGCCGGCGCATGGCCTGGAGGAGGTACAGGGTGCTGATCAGGTTGTTGGAGTAGTACTCCAGGGGCTTGGCCACGCTCTCGCCCACCGCCTTCAGTCCGGCGAAATGGATGACGGAGTCGATGTCGGGGTGCTGGGTGAACAGGGCCTCCACCTCATCGTCGCGGCACAGTTCGGTCTTGATAAAGGAGACCTTTTTGCCGGTGATCTGCTCCACCCGGTGGACGGCCTCCTCGCAGGAATTGTAAAGGTTGTCCGCCACCACGATATCATAGCCCGCGTTGAGAAGCTCGATGCAGGTGTGGCTGCCGATATAGCCGGCCCCGCCGGCGACAAGAATAGACATGGAAAAGCGCTCCTTTCATCCAATAACATGATGTGGTCAAGATTCTTTGGGGTCTGCCCTTATTGTAAGCGGGCCGGACTGGAAAGGGAATATGCGATTGTGTACATTATTTGCACAATCATCCGAGAATGGATCCGGCCCCTCAGACAGCATCTTAACGCTGCGCTCGTACTCACTGGGGGACATCCCGGTGGCCAGACGGAACCGCCGGGAGAAATAGTGCACCGACTGGTAGCCCAGGCGGGCGGCGATCTGGGTGAAGTTCAGCCGGCCCTCCCGAATCAGGCGCTTGGCGGCGTTGATTTTCAGCGCCCCGAAGTAGGCCATCACCCCGCCGCCGGTGTGGGTGTGGAACAGCTTTTGCAGGCGGCTGCGGCCCACCAGGTTGTCCCGGCAAATCTCCGCCAGCGTCAGGGGGAGATCCACCCGCTGCTCCAGGTAGGCTGTCACCTGTTCCAGCACGCCGCTGTCCTCCTTTGGGACGTCGGTCCGGGTCCGGGCCGCGCCCTGGGGGCTGAGTTCCTCCTGGCGGATCAGGCGGATGAACAGTTCCTCCAGCGCGGTGCGCACCAGCTGCTCCGCGCCGAAGGGGGGATCGTCCCGGCGGGTAAGCTCGGTGACGCTGGGGTCGTTCATCGGGGTGGAGAAGGCGGCGGAGCTCTCCGCCACGATCCGGCCCAGCAGGGAGCGCTCCTCCCCGCGGACGGCGCACACCCGGTCCCGGAAGAAGTCCATGGCGGGGCTGGTACAGCCGAAGCCGACCACCACCAGATCCGGGGCTACCCCCACGGCGGACAGGGCATGGAATTCCCCTGGGGCGTGGAACACGATCTGCCCTTGAGCTAGGCGGAAGTCCCGCTCTCCGGCGGTGACGGATACCGCCCCTTTGTCCACATACAGCAGTTCCCAGAAGTCGTGGCGCTCGCCGGGGTAGGTGTAGCTGCCGGTGTACTCAAAGTAGTGCACGGAATAGAGCTGGCGCACCTCTACAGGGCGGCGGGGGGTGATGGGCCGGTAGTCCGGCCCCCCGGCCAGCCGGGGGGCCTCAGCGTTTGCCATGGTTCATCATTTTGGACACGCTGTCCTGTTTGCCCGCCACCATAATGTGGGTGTCCGCCTTGAAATGGAAGCCGGATGCGTCGATGGGCAGGATGGCCCCGTTTTCCTTGAGGCCGATGACGTTCACGTCCCAGCGCTTGCGGATGTCCAGCTCCAGCAGGGTTTTGCCCGCCCAGTGGTCGGGTACGTCCAGCTCGAAAATGGCGTAGCCCGGGGCCAGCTCGACATATTCCAGCGCCCCGTTGACGCTGAAGCGCATGGCGGTGCGGGTGGCCATGTCCCGCTCGGGGAACACCACCTCGTCCGCGCCGATTTTCAGCAGCAGCCGGGCGTGGAGATCCCGGTCGGCCTTGGCGATGACCATGGGGGCGCCCAGCTCCTTCAGCAGGGAAGTGATCTCCATGGAGGACTGGAAGTTCTCGCTGATGCACACGAAGCAGAAGTCGAAGCTGTCCACCCCCAGGGAGGCCAGCACATCCTCGTCCATGCAGTCGCCCACCTTGGCCTGGGTGACGTGGGGGGCGATGCGGCTGACGGCCTCCTCGCTGCTGTCCAGCACCATGACCTCGTTGTCCAGCTCCATCAGCCGCAGGGCCAGGCTGGTGCCGAAACGACCCAGGCCGATGATCAAAAATGTGGATGCCATTACTGTCACACCTTTCTCATCCAATAGTAATATGTTCCACCGGGTCCTTCACCCGGGGCGGCAGGCGCTCGGCCAGTGCCATCATCATGCTCAGGCTGCCGATGCGCCCGCAGAACATCATCACAATGAGCACCCCCCGGTTGAGGGCGGACAGATCCCGGGTGATGCCAGTGGACAGCCCCACGGTGCTCATGGCGGAAAATACCTCAAACAATGCGTCCTGGAGGGGGAAGGGCTGGGTGGCCAGGATCAAAAAGCCCCCGGTGAGGGCCAGCACCATATAGAGGGTGACCCCCGCCAGCGCCCGGTGAACCTGTCCCTCGTCCAGGCGGCGGTTGAACGCGCCCACCTCCCGGCGGCCCCGGATGTAGGCGATAAGGGTGAGCAGGCACACCACCACGGTGGTGACCTTCACGCCGCCGCCGGTGGAGCCGGGACCCGCGCCCACAAACATAAGCACGATGGTGAGCAGACCGCCCCCACTGGTGAGGGAGGCCAGATCCACGGTGTTGAACCCCGCCGTCCGGGGGGACACCGCCTGGAACAAGGAGGCCAGAATCTGCTCTCCCGCGCCCATGCCGGACAGAAGGTTGTCCCGCTCCGCGATGAAAAACAGCGCCGTGCCCCCCAGGGTGAGCGCAATGGTGCCGGCGAGCATCAGCTTGGCGTGGAGGCTGTAGCGGCGCAGGCGCAGGCGTTTTGTCCAAATCTCCCGCCAGACCAGAAAGCCCAGCCCGCCCAGCAGGATCAGCGCGCATACGGTGAGGTTGACCAGCGGGTCGTCCGCGTACCCGGTGAGGGAACTGTAAGGCTCCCGGAAGCCCATCAGGTCGAAGCCCGCATTGCAGAAAGCGGAAATGCTGTGAAATATGGCGTACCATATTCCCTGGGAAAACCCCAGCTCCGGCACAAAACGGATGGCCAGCAGCACCGCGCCGATGCCTTCAATGACGGCGGTGCCGCCTAAAATATACCGCAGCAGGGTGAGTACATCGCTGAGGCGGTCGGCGCTGACGCTCTCCATCATCAGGCTGCGCTGGCGCAGGCCGACCTTGCGGCCCAGCAGCATGGTGGCCATAAGCACCATGGTCATATAGCCCAGCCCGCCCACCTGGATGAGTACCAGCAGGATGAGCTGGCCCAGAAAGTTGAACTGGGTCCAGGTGTCCGCCACCACCAGCCCCGTGACGCAGGTGGCGGAGGTGGAGGTAAACAGGCTGTCCAGAAAGGACAGCCCTTGGCCTGTCCGATTGGCGATGGGGAGCATGAGCAGCAGCGCCCCTGCCAATATAATGCCCAAAAAGCCCAGAGCGATGATCTGGTTGGGGGACAGTTTGACTGGCTTCTTTTTCACGGCTAAGGCCCCTTTATGTGTAGTCGCTTTTATTATAATGTGATCCGGTAAAATTTGCAAGGCCGGCGAGGGCGTTTTCCTTGAATCCCGAACTTGACTATGATACAATCGAAACTGGATTTACAAGGGGGCAAGACACATGGTAAGGCGTTTCAAGGAAACAGAGGGAAGATATATCGTAAAGATCCTTGGGCAGGACAGGCTCGCGTTTGCCCATTCGGATACAAATGATTTCTATGACCTGATCGAGTGGTCGAAAGCAGGCGGGTATCAGGGTTCCATCCTTATGTTTTTTGATTTTGATTCCGGCAATGTATATAAGCCGTTTACAAAGAAACGTAATGTGGTCTACAGCAATCCTGTTTATGTTGGCGGCTTTTACTATTTCCTGCAAGGCGACTACGATGAAAAGAAAATCATCCTGTATCGTTATATTCCGGAAAAGAGTTTAGAAAAGGTAACGGAGCTGAGGACAGAGAAAGTCAATTTATATAATCTGCGTATCATCGGGGATTCTGTGCATATCATCAGCCAAGAGGACAGCTTTGAATGTTATTATCCGGAAAGGATATCTTTCCCGATGGAAGGCAAGGAAACCGTCATTTTTATGGAGGATGATAAGATATACTTTGAAACTTGGGTTGAAGAAGGCTGGGATGATGAAAAGGGGTGCGCAACGGATCAATACAATTATTATCATAAAGTGATTACCAGGGATTACAAGGGAAATACGCTTTCGGAGGAGGTAGGGTCGATCTATCAGGCGTCGGATGGCACATGGTGGATTGCGTGAAAACGGGCGGGAACGCATTGCCAAAACCGGCGTTTTTTCAAAATAAGGTTGTTTTGCCCATCAACCTATGGTATGATGTGCAGAGCAAATTTTGGAGGATAAAAGGAGCAAGTCATGATTACAGTCACCAACCTGAGCCTGAACTACAGCGGCACGCCGCTGTTCGCCCATGTGGATTTGCAGTTTGACCGGGGGAACTGCTACGGCATTATCGGCGCCAACGGCGCGGGGAAATCCACCTTTTTGAAAATCCTCTCCGGGGAGCTGGACTCTACCACCGGCGAGGTGTCTATCCTGCCCAACCTGCGTATGTCGGTGTTGAAGCAGGATCAGAACGCCTATGACGCCTACAACGTGATGGATACCGTCATTATGGGCAACCAAAGGCTGTACGACATCGGTAAGGAAAAAGACGCCCTGTACGCCAAGGAGGAGATGACCGACGAGGACGGCCTGCTGGCCTGCCAGCTGGAGGAAGAGTACGCCGAGCTGGGGGGCTGGGAAGCGGAGAGCAATGCCAGCCGCATCCTCCAGGGCCTGGGCGTGGGCACCGAGTACCATGAGAGCGGCATGGCTACCCTGGATCCCCGGCTAAAGGTGAAGGTGCTGCTGGCACAGGCGCTGTTCGGCAGCCCCGACCTTCTCATGATGGATGAGCCCACCAACAACCTGGACATCGACGCGGTGAACTGGCTGGAGGATTTCCTGCTGGACTTTGAAGGCACCGTCATCGTGGTGTCCCACGACCGGCACTTCCTCAACACCGTGTGCACCCACATTGTGGACATCGACTACGGCAAGATCAAGATGTACGTGGGCAACTACGACTTCTGGTCCGAGTCCTCCCAGCTGGTGCAGCAGCTGGTGAAGAACCAGAACAAGCGCAACGAGGAGAAGATCAAGGAGCTCCAGGACTTTATCTCCCGCTTCTCCGCCAATAAATCGAAATCCAAGCAGGCCACCGCCCGGCGCAAGCTGCTGGACAAGCTCAGCGTGGAGGAGATGCCCGCCTCCTCCCGGCGCTATCCCTTCGTGAGCTTTACCCCCGACCGGGAGGTGGGCAAGGACATCCTGTTTGTCACCGATGTGTCCAAAACCATCGACGGGGTGAAGGTGTTGGACAAGGTGTCCTTCATCGTGGGGCATGGGGAGAAGATCGCCTTCGTGGGGGACAATGAAAACGCCCATACGGCGCTGTTCAAAATCCTGGCCGGGGAGCTGGAGCCGGACGAGGGCACTGTCAAATGGGGCCAGACCGCCACCTTCTCCTATTTCCCCACCGATAACACCCCCTATTTCCAGGACTGCGAGGACGATCTGGTGCAGTGGCTGCGCCAGTTTTCCCGGGATCCCCAGGAGCAGTACCTCCGGGGCTTTTTGGGCCGGATGCTGTTCTCCGGGGAGGAGGTCAACAAGCCGGTGAAAGTGCTGTCCGGCGGGGAAAAGGTGCGGTGCATGCTGTCCCGGATGATGCTGTCCGGGGCCAACGTGCTGATGCTGGATCAGCCCACCAATCATTTGGATCTGGAGTCCATCGCGGCGCTGAACAAGGGGCTGGAAGCGGTGAAGTGCAATGTGCTGGTGGCCTCCCACGACCATCAGCTGATCCAGACCGTCTGCAACCGGGTGTTTGACTTTACCTCCGACGGTAAGCTCATTGACAGCAAAACCACCTACGACGAGTACCTGGAGCGCCAGCGGGAGCAGCTGGGACAGTGACATAAGGCAGAGGATTCAGCACCGGGCGTACGCGCCCGGTGCTTCCTTTATTTTACACAACGGCGCCTCAGCGGGAACCGGACAACATAAGGATAAGTCGTAAAGACGGCAAGGAAAGCTGCTTCCATTTCTTTATGGATAAAGCGTATATTTTATGTCAATTAATCCCACACTTTTGGTGAATTGAGCGGATAAAAAGAGCGTACTTTTTAAAAATATACCGAAATGTGTCCCGACTTTCATATGAAACGTTTTAACTCACATTAGGAAATATTTTTGCTGTTTCCCTCCATTTACACAATGGGAAGGAAAAGCTATAGTTTATATAAACGTTGCGGGATACCGCGGCGAAACGGAAAAGCAAGAAAAGGAGTGGTTTAGATGAAGAAAATCCCCCGCATGATGGCAGCGGCCCTGGCGGTTGTACTGCTGCTGCTGTCACTGGCTGGGTGCGGTTCTGCCGACGGCAAAACCCACCTGACCTTCCAGATCTGGGACACGGCACAGCGTAAGGGTATGCAGGATATGTGCGATGCCTACACAGCCCAGCATCCCGACGTGGTTATCGATGTGCAGGTGGTCAGCTGGAACGAGTACTGGACCAAGCTGGAGGCCGCCGCCGAGAGCAACACCATGCCCGACATCTTCTGGATGCACACCAACCAGCTGCTGTACTACGCCGATTTCGGGATGCTGGCCGATGTGACGGATTTGTACGATGATGTGGAATCCGGATACTACCAGAACCATTTCTCCGACATCTCCCTGGGCAACGTCAGCGGATCCGACGGGCGCTACTACGGCGTGCCCAAGGATAAGGACAACGGCGTGCTGGTATACAACAAGGAGATGTTCGACCAAGCCGGCGTGGCCTATCCTGATGACGAGTGGACCTGGGATGACCTGGTAGACGCCTCGCAGAAAATCTATGACGCCACTGGCAATTACGGCTACCTGGCCTACCTGGATGACCAGCTGGGTTACTGGTCCTATGTCTACCAGAACGGCGGCTACATCCTCAACGCTGACAAAACCGCCGCGGGATATAACCAGCCTGGCGGCAAGGAGGCTCTGGAGTTTTACATTGGCCTGCAAAAGAACGATTGGTGCCCCGACCAGAACTTCTTCACCCAGAACGGCGCGGGCGCTACCTTCTGGTCCGAGCGGGGCGCCATGTTCATGGAGGGCTCCTGGAGCCTGTTGGGCGCCTTGGAAAACAATCCCGGGATGGACGGCAAGTGGGACATCGCCAAGCTGCCCAAGGCCCCCAACCCCGTCCACACCGACGAGAGCCTGGACACCGGCGGCCGGGCCTGTATGTCCAACGGCCTGTGCTATTCCACTGGCGCCCACGGCAAAAAGCTGGACGTCGCCCTGGACGTGATTAAGTACTTCGGCACCGAGGAGGCTCAGCTGATCCAGGGCCGATCTGGCGCGGCCATCCCCGCCTACCTGGGCGCCGAGGAGAGCTGGCGGGAGGCATGGGAAAAATTTGATTATAAGATCAACATCGACTGCGTGTTTGAGCAGTTCGACTACGCCATCCAGGTTCCCTACAACTCCGCCAGCCCCCGCTGGAAAAGCCAGGTGCTGGACGTGCTGACCCAAGTTTACGCCGGCAACCAGGACATTGATTCCGGCCTGGAAAAGATTGAGGAAATCGTCAACACGGAGACCGCCAAGAAATTGGCGGAGAACTGAGAGGAGGGAACACTGTGAAAAAACAGAAACGGTCCGCCGCTGCCCGGCGGGAGGAAAACTGGGGCTGGCTCATGATAGCCCCCACCATCATCGGCCTGTTTGTGCTGAATATCTGGCCCTTTATCCAGACCATCTACACCAGCTTCTGTGAGCATCTGGGCTTCGGCCACTACAAGTTCATCGGCCTGGATAACTATATCGAGATGTTCCAGACCCCTGAGTTCTGGAAGGCTACCTGGAACACGGTGCTGTTCTGTATCCTCACCGTGCCCGTGGGCGTGATCCTGGCCCTGTTCGTGGCCATGCTGCTGAACACCAAGGTGAAGTTCAAGGGCGGCTTCCGCACCATCTTCTTCCTGCCCCTGGTGTGCGCCCCCGCCGCCATCGCCATGGTGTGGCAGGTCATCTTCAACGGCGACAGCGGCATCCTCAACCAGATCCTGGGCACCGACATTCAGTGGATCACCAATTCCAAGACCGCTATCATGGCCGTGGCTATCGTCTCTGTGTGGAGCAGCGTGGGCTATGATGCGGTGCTGCTGCTGGCGGGTTTGCAGAACATCCCCAAGACCCTCTATGAGGCCAACAGCATTGACGGCGCGGGCAAGGTGCGGCAGTTCTTCACCATCACCCTGCCCATGGTGTCCCCCACCATGTTCTCCGTGCTCATCATGCGCCTGATGGCCTCCATGAAGGTGTACGATTTGATCTACATGATGTCCGATGATACCAACCCCGCCATGGCCGATATGCAGAGCCTGATGTACCTGTTCTACCGGTCGTCTTTCGTGGCTGGCGACCGCGGCTATGGTTCCGCCATCGTCATCTGGACGGTCTCCCTGATCCTCCTTGTGACCCTGATCCAGTTCTGGGGCCAGAAGAAGTGGGTCACCTACGACATTTAAGGAGGGATTGGAATGAAAAGCACAAATTCGCTCCACCGCAAATATGCTACTGCCAAATTCCTCACCTACTTTGCCCTGATCGTGGGCTCCCTTATCATGATTTTCCCCTTCGTGTGGATGCTCCTCACCAGCTTCAAGACCCAGGCGGAGAGCGTGAGCATCCCGGCCACCTTCTTCCCCTCTGAGTTCCGGCTGGACGGGTACAAGAAGGTGCTGGAGAACCTGCCCTTCATCAAGCTGTACTGGAATACCATCCTGCTGGTGTTCTTCCGGGTGGTGTGCGCCATTGTATTCAGCTCTATGGCGGGCTACGCTTTCGCCAAGCTGCACTTCCGGGGCAAGAATATCCTGTTCACCATCGTGCTGATGCAGATGTCCCTGCCCAGCCAGATTTTCCTGATTCCCCAGTACCAGATGGTAGCTAAGATGGGGCTGGCCAACACCATTTTCGCCCTGGTGTTCCCCGGCATCGTCAGCGCCTTCGGTGTGTTCTTCCTGCGCCAGACCTATATGAGCATACCCGATGAGATCGGCGAGGCTGCGTATCTGGACGGCTGCAACCAATTCCAGGCGTTCTATAAGGTCATGTTCCCGCTGACGGGCACCTCCGTGGCCGCGCTGACCATCTTCACCGCCGTGTTCGCCTACGGCGACCTGATGTGGCCCCAGATCGTGAACAACGACATCAATATGTTCACCCTGTCCGCCGGTCTGGCCACCCTGCGGGGCATGGACACCACCAACTTCCCCATGCTGATGGCCGGTTCCATGCTGGCCATGCTGCCGATGATCGTCCTGTACCTCATCTTCCAGCGCCAGTTCGTGGAAGGCATCGCCGGGACGGGCGGTAAATAATGAAAACAGCCCCGGCGCTTTTTAGCCCCGGGGCTGTTCGCCATAACCAGTGGGCGCCGTATTACCACGCAATATTTATGTCAGAGGAGGGTCCTCTTATGATCGTACTTGATCAGGAAAATAAGCTCATCACCCTGCACACCAAAAACACCACCTACCAGATGAAGGTGTGGGACTACAACATCCTACTGCACGCCTACTATGGCCCCCGGATCTCGGGGGGCGATCTCTCTTACCTCTTGCGCTGCAAGGACAGGGGCTTTTCCCCCAACCCCAGCGAGGCGGGGGTTGACCGCACCTTCTCCCTGGATACCTTTCCTCAGGAGTATTCCACCTGCGGCGTGGGGGATTTCCGCCTGCCCTCCATTGAGCTGGAGCTGCCCTGCGGGAGCCGCACGGCGGATCTGCGCTATGTGGACAGCCAGGTCCGGCGGGGCAAATACTCCCTGGACGGTCTGCCCGCCTTCCATGGGAGCGAGGGGGAGTGGGAAACCCTGAGCATCACCCTCACCGACGCCGCCGCCCAGGTGGATGTGGAGCTGCTCTACGGCGTGCTGGAGGAATACGACGTCATCACCCGGGCCGTCCGGGTGGTCAACCGGGGCGGCAGCGCCATTCGCCTGTGTAGCTGCGCCTCCCTGTGCCTGGACTTCATTCGCTCCGATCTGGATATGATTACCTTCAATGGCGCCCACGTCATGGAGCGCTGCCCCAGCCGCGTCCCGCTGCACCCCGGCATACAGGGGGTGGGCAGCGTCCGGGGTGCGTCCAGCCACCAGCACAACCCCTTTGTCATCCTGTGCGGCCGGGACGCGGACGAGGATCACGGCCTGTGCTACGGCGCGATGCTGTTGTACAGCGGCAATTTCCAGGCGGTGGCGGAGGTAGACCAGTTCGAAAACGCCCGCCTGGTGATGGGCATCAATCCCTACCAGTTCAGCTGGACGCTGGAGCCCGGCGAGGCGTTCACCGCCCCGGAGGCGGCGCTGGTGTGTTCTCCCAGCGGCTTCGGACCCATGAGCCGGCAGTTCCACCGGGGCATCCGGCGCAGTCTCATCCGGGATCCCTGGGGGGATCGCCGCAAGCCGGTGCTCATCAACCACTGGGAAGCCACTGAAATGTACTTTGACGCGGACAAGCTGGCGGCCATCGCGCAGGAGGCGGCTCCCCTGGGCATGGAGCTGTTTGTCATGGACGATGGATGGTTCGGCGCCCGGAACGATGACAACGCCGGCCTGGGGGACTGGTTCGTCAACGAAAAAAAGCTCCCCGGCGGGCTGGAGGCGCTGGTGTCCCGCATCAAGGGGATGGGCTTGGAGTTCGGCATTTGGATCGAGCCGGAGATGGTCAACGAGGACAGCGATCTCTATCGTGCCCACCCGGATTGGGCACTGAATGTGCCGGGGCGCGGCCTCTCCCGGGGAAGGAACCAGCTGGTGCTGGATTTCTCCCGGCAGGAGGTCCGGGATCATGTCTATGGCCAGATCAAGGCGGCGCTCTCCGGCGCAGGCATTTCCTATATCAAATGGGACATGAACCGCAGCTTGACCGAGGTGTGGTCCGCCGCCCTGCCCCCCGAGCGCCAGGGTGAGGTGTACCACCGCTATGTGCTGGGTGTGTACGAATTTGCCCAGCGCCTGCGCGCCGATTTCCCCGATGTGCTCATTGAGGGCTGCTGCGGCGGCGGCGGGCGCTTTGACGGGGGGATGCTCTACTACACGCCCCAGATCTGGTGCAGCGACAACACCGATGCCATTGACAGGCTGCGCATCCAGTACGGCACCTCCTTCTGCTATCCGGTGTCCACCATGGGCGCCCACGTCTCCGCCGTGCCCAACGGTGTGACGGGCCGGATCACCCCCATGGAAACCCGCGGAGTGGTGGCTATGTCCGGCACCTTTGGTTATGAGATGGATCTGAGCAAATGCACAACAGAGGAAAAGGAGACTGTCCGGCGGCAGACAGCTTTTTTCAAGGAGCACTATGAATTGATTCAGGACGGGGATTACTACCGCCTCAGCGATCCCTTCCGCAACGGCCCCTACACTGCTTGGGAGCACGTTTCCCCTGACCGGCGGGAGGCCCTGGCCAGCCTGGTCACCGGCCCCTTCCGGGGCGCGCCCCCCTTCCTGACCCTGCGCCTTAAGGGGCTGGATCCCAGCCTGCGCTACCGGGTCAACGGCGGGGACAGCTGGCCCGGCGACGTGTTGATGGAAGTGGGCATCCCCCTGCCCATCCTCACCGGGGACTATCAGGCGCTCCAGTTTTATGTGAAAGCGGAATAAACGCCAACCGGCGGAAAAGGCAAAGCCTTTTCCGCCGGTGCTGGTCTATTCGATCCGGTACAGCTTGTTCTGGCTGCGCCATTCCCGGGGAGATACGCCGTAGCGCTGCCGGAACGCCCTGGAGAAATGGAGCTGGTTAGGGTAGCCGCAGGCCACGGAGATATCGCCGATGGAGGCCGAAGTGGTTTTCATCATCTCCGCCGCCTTGGACAGGCGCAGGCGGATGAGGAATTCCTGGGGTGGGCAGCCCTTGTTTTCCCGGAACAGCTTGCTGAAATAACTGCGGTTGAGCCGGCACACCGAGGCGATTTCCTCCACGGTGAGATCCCGCTGATAGTTCAGCTCCATGAAATTAACTGCCTCCTGGATGTAGAAATCCTGAAGTTTATTCCCCGGGGTTTTCTGCCGGGTGGAGGAGGACTGGATGAGCGCGTCCAGAAAGAGGCATAAGTAGCCGATGAGATGGAGGGCGGACGCCGTGGGGTGATCCGCGATGTAAAGCATGATATCCCGCATTTCCTCCGCCAGCGCCAGGTTCTGGGGCTGGTAGATGGGCTGGTCAGGACCCAGGCCCGCCGCGCTCAGGTAGCCCCCCGCCCGCAGGCCGTCGAACTCCAGCCAGACATATTTCCAAGGGTGGGTCTGGTCGGCGCTGTAGGTGTTGACTTGACCAGGGCAGATCAGGAAGCCCTGTCCGCCCTCCAGGTTGTAGCGCTGGGCGGGCTCGTCCTCCGCCACGGAATCCAAATAGCCCCGCCCGGAGATGACATAGTGAAACAGGTAGTGGTTGCGGACAAAGGGACCGAAGGAGTGGAGGGGGGCGCACTGCTCCCAGCCGAATTGAAACAGCCGCAGATCCAGCAGTGATTCGTTGGGAAAAATCGAGACGGAGTAATTTTTCACGTCGGGAACGCTCCTTTCTTCTCTCAGTGGGGCAGGCGGCGGTTCCGGCATCACGGTGAATCCAATTAGTAAACCTATAATACTACAAATACGCACTGAAATCAACTGCAAAAGGGCCCCGCTTCTTGACAAAGCGGGGTCCTTTTCATAAAATAGAGACAACACACCGATGGAAACGGGGGAGCGGCATGGATCAGCAGCGCAGGAAAATTTTATACCACTACACCGATTTCCAGGCACTGGACGGCATTCTCCGCTGCGCCCAGCTGCGGGTGAATAACGTGCTGAACATGAACGATTCGACGGAGATGCGCCACTTTATGAACCGCCTGTGCGCCGCCGCCGTGGATCGGCTGGAGCGGGAGGGGTGCGCCCCCAGGGCCCGGGAGCTGAAGGCCCTGTTCCGGGAGGAGGTGCGCCACGAGTACTCTGCCTTTGCCGCCTGTTTCTCCTTCCACCGTGATGATGCCGCCCAGTGGGAGAGGTACGGCAACCGGGGCAGGGGGGTGTGTATCGCCTTCCGCCGGGAGTGCCTCCAGCGGATTGCCAAGGGTGGGCTGTCCCTGCAAGCGGTGTTCTACCGGAATAACATGGAAGACCACCCCATGGTGGACGTGTTTTGCGATCTGGCCCAGGGCGGCGGTGTGCTGTCGGCGGACAACCCGGAGGTAAAACAAGCTTTCCAGGAGGCGTGGGCCTGCTCGGTGTCCTTCAAGCACCCGTCCTTTTCCACGGAGTACGAGATGCGGCTGGTGGTGTCCCCCTTTGAGATGGAGCGGTTTGACGTACAGCCCTGCTACCATGTCACCAAGGAGAGGATTAAAAAGTATTATCCGCTGGATCTCCGGGCCATGTGCGCCGAGATCGGCACCGGCATGGAGGATCTGGTGTCCGAGATCATCATCGGGCCGGATTCTACCCAGTCGGCGGCCATTTTCCAGGACTATCTCCGGGACAACGGCCTCCAAGGGCTGGCGGACCGGGTGTCCCTGTCGGACTGTCCACTGCGCACGCTGATCCCTTAGGAGAACAGCCAGCCGAACAGGGGGGACAGGGGGATCATGGTCAGGCTGAAGGCCATAGACGACACGGAACCCAGCGTGGCCCGCGCGGACGAGGGAAACCGGGCGTTGAGCCGCTTGTCGCTGACCAGTTGGAGGGCATCGTCCAGCAGGCCGGACAGCAGCCCAGCCGCCAGCAGCAGCGGCAGGAAACTTCTCTGGGCCAGCAGCACGCACAGACCCACCCCGATCCCGGTGAAGGCCACCGCCTTCCCATAGGGCAAGCGGTCCAGCGGCCCGGTAATCAGCCCCGCCAGCGCCCCGCCCAGGCCCAGCAGGAACAGCGCCGGCCCAAGCAGGGCGGGGATGGGGACGGCCTCCCCCACCCGCTGCTGGAGGAAAAACCGGGTCAGGGTGGCCCCGGCCCCCACCAGAGCGTTGAGCGCCATGATGCCCCGGGCGGTTTTGTCAAAACGCAGCACGTCCCACGCCTCATGGAACACCCCCGCCAGTGCGGCGGGGAAGGACAGGGGGCGTTTTTCTGCGTCGAGCCGTTCCGGCTCCGTCAGAGCCAGCGCCCCGCCCAGGCCCACGATGGCGACGGCGGCGTCGATGAGATAGGCCGTCCGCCACCCCAGCAGCACCGTGGCCCCGGCCAGCAGCATGGCCCCGCCATCGCTGAGACGGAACAGGAAGTTTTGCAGGGAGGAGAACGTTAAATAGCCGTCCTCCCGCCCGGTTTGGAGCATGGACTCATAGGTGATGGCCTCCCGCGTTCCGGACTGGAGGTTGTAGGCCAGGGCGGTGGCCGCCATGGCGACGCACACCCCGCCAAAGCCGGAGGACGCCGCCATCAGCAGGGCGCACAGGGCAAACATGACCTGGCTGAGCAGCAGCGTACGCTTCCGGCCCAGCAGGTCGGCCAGCAGGCCGGAGGGCAGCTCGCCGAACAGGCTGACCATGTGGAACAGGCTTTCCGCCATACCGATCTCCACCAGGGAGAACCCCCGCAGCGCCAGCAGCAGCACCCACACGCTGCCCGCCGGATGGAAGCCGGTGGTCCACTCCAGCAGCAGAAGGGCGCGTTTTTGACGGGATAAGTTGAGTTTATGTTGATTTTCAGGCATAAAAAACCGCCGTCCTTTCTGAAATCGTAACAGAAAAGGATCGGCGCGCCTTTTGCTTCGCGAACCTGTCAGTCCTTGAAAATGGGCGCACCAATCCCCTGGACGGCAAAAATGCAGCCAAAACATTCCATAATAATGCCGATGGCCCAGCCCATGGAGTGCGCCCCCTCTCGTCTGGAATTTTATTTACCATACCAGAAAACCTGCCCGGTGTCAAGCCCTCTGAATTAGCACTCTCATATCAAGAGTGCTAATTGTTTACACCAGGTTCATGATTTTCAAACAGGACGGGGTATACTAATAGACGAAACGACAGATTGGAGCGCGGCGCAGTCCAGCGCCGCATCCCCGAAAAGGAGTGAAATTCATCATGAACATGAATCAATTTACCCAGAAATCCCTGGAAGCCATCCAGAGCGCCCAGAACATCGCCGTCCAGTACGGCAACCAGCAGATCGAACAGTGCCACCTGCTGCTCTCACTGGTGGATCAGGAAGGAGGCTTCATCCCCCAGCTGCTCACCCACATGGGGCTGACGGTGGAGTCCTTCCAGGCCGCTGTCCGCCACGAGGTGGAGATTTTGCCCAAGGTGTCCGGCTCGGGCCGGGAAGCGGACAAGGTCTACATTTCCGGCGGGGTGGACAAGGCCATGAACCAGGCGCTGTCTATCGCGGGGGGCATGAAGGACGAATTCGTCTCTGTGGAACACCTGCTGCTGGCCCTGATTGACACGGCGGACAGTAACCTCAAGGATCTGTTCCGCACCTACAACGTGGACAAGGAAAAAGTCATGCAGGCCCTGGCCGCCCTGCGGGGGAACCAGCGGGTGACATCGGACAACCCGGAGGAAACCTATGAGGCGCTGAAAAAATACGGTTCCGACCTGGTAGAGCGGGCGCGGCAGAACAAGCTGGACCCGGTGATCGGCCGGGACGACGAGATCCGGAACGTGATCCGCATCCTGTCCCGCAAGAGCAAAAACAACCCGGTGCTCATCGGCGAACCGGGGGTGGGCAAAACCGCCATCGCCGAGGGGCTGGCCCAGCGGATTGTCAAGGGCGACGTGCCCGCGGGGCTGAAGGACAAGACCATTTTCGCCCTGGACATGGGGGCGCTGATCGCCGGGGCCAAGTACCGGGGCGAGTTTGAGGAGCGCCTGAAGGCCGTGCTCAACGAGGTGAAAAAGTCCGAGGGGCGGATTATCCTGTTCATCGACGAGCTGCACACCATCGTGGGCGCGGGCAAGACCGAGGGGGCTATGGACGCGGGCAACCTCTTAAAGCCCATGCTGGCCCGGGGCGAGCTGCACTGCATCGGGGCCACCACCCTGAACGAGTACCGCCAGTATATTGAGAAGGATGCCGCGCTGGAGCGCCGCTTCCAGCCCGTCATGGTGTCCGAGCCCACGCTGGAGGACGCCGTGGCCATCCTGCGGGGCCTCAAGGAGCGCTACGAGGTGTTCCACGGCGTGAAGATCACCGACGGGGCCATTGTGGCCGCGGCCACGCTGTCCAACCGCTATATCACCGACCGATTCCTGCCTGACAAGGCGATTGACTTGATTGACGAGGCCTGTGCCCTGATCCGCACCGAGATGGACTCCATGCCCACCGAGCTGGATGTGATTTCCCGGAAAATCATCCAGTGCGAAATTGAGGAAGCCGCCCTAAAAAAGGAGGACGACCAGCTGTCCCAGGCCCGTCTGGCGGACATCCAGAAGGAGCTGGCCGAGCTGCGGGATGAGTTCAACGCGGGCAAGGCCAAGTGGGAGAACGAGAAGAACGCCATCGGCAGGGTGCAGAAGCTCCGGGAGGAGCTGGAAGCCGCCAACGCCGACTTGGAGAAGGCCCAGCGGGAATATGATTTGGAAAAAGCGGCCCAGCTCCAGTACGGGACCATCCCCGAGCTGAAAAAGCGGCTGGAGGAGCAGGAGGGCTATGCCGCCCAGTCCAAGGAGGACAACTTGCTCCGGGATAAGGTGACCGAGGAGGAGATTGCCCGCATCGTGGAGCGCTGGACGGGCATCCCCGTGTCCAAGCTGATGGAGGGCGAGCGGGAAAAGCTGCTCCACTTGGAGGATATCCTCCACCAGCGGGTGGTGGGCCAGGAGGAGGCCGTGCGGCTGGTCAGCGAGGCTATTTTGAGAAGCCGCGCCGGTATTGCAGACCCGGATAAGCCCATCGGTTCGTTCCTGTTCCTGGGCCCCACCGGCGTGGGCAAGACCGAGCTTGCCAAGGCCCTCAGCGAAGCGCTGTTCGACAGCGAAAAGAACATGGTCCGCATCGACATGAGCGAGTATATGGAGAAGTTCTCCGTGTCCCGGCTCATCGGGGCCCCTCCGGGATACGTGGGTTATGAGGAGGGCGGACAGCTCACCGAGGCGGTGCGCCGCCACCCGTACTCCGTTATCCTGTTTGACGAGGTGGAGAAGGCCCACCCGGATGTATTCAATGTATTACTCCAGGTTTTGGACGATGGCCGTATTACCGACAGTCAAGGCCGGACAGTGGACTTCAAGAACACCGTCATCATCCTCACCTCCAACCTGGGCAGCCAGTACCTGCTGGACGGCATTGGGGCGGATGGCGAGGTCAGTGCCGAAGCCCGCGTCCAGGTGGATGAGCTGTTAAAGCGCTCCTTCCGGCCTGAGTTCCTGAACCGTCTGGATGAAATCGTGTTCTACAAGCCGCTGACAAGGGAAAACATTTACCACATCATTGACCTGCTGCTGGCGGGGCTGAACCGCCGGTTGGCGGACAAGCGGCTCAAAGTCGAGCTGACGGATAACGCCAAGTCCCACATCCTGGACGCCGCCTACGACCCCATGTACGGCGCCCGGCCCCTGCGCCGGTACCTCCAGCACACCGTGGAGAATCTGGTGGGCCGGAGGATCATCGCCGGGGAGGCCGCGCCCGATTCCATCCTCACCGTGGACGCGCGGGACGGCGCCTTGGTGGTGTCGTAACCGCAGGCAGCGAACAAACCGCAGCCGAACAATACAGGCCCCCTCCGGATGGAGGGGGTCTTATCGTGTCGAAAAGGTCTGCCTATGTGCAGACGTTTGAAAGGTCCTTTACCGGTGATACGATTGACGGGGCAAAACCTGACAGTGGTTTGGAATTTTCCCTTAACAAAACCTGCAAACCCTCCGATATATTAATTATAGACGAAAAATGGAAGGAGCGGTTGAGATGGAACTGCGCAGTACAAGGGAAATGCGGCGCAATGAGCAGATTGCCAAAACCTCGGCAAAAAAGGCGGATACATCCGCCCCCGTGCAGGCCCAGGCCAGGAGCGCCCCGCAGCCGGCGGCGGACAAATGCACCCTGTCCCGGCAGGCGCTGAACTACCTGGAGCAGCAGAACCAGCTGGCGCGGGAGCTGGACGAGCGCCGGGCCAGGGAGCAGAGCCGGTGGGCGAAGGTCCATGACAAAAGCGGCGAGCTGGATATGCTGGGGATGCAGATGAAGGTGATGGAGGCGTGCATGAAGATTTCCGCGTCCATCATCAAGGGCGATAAGGTGCCCCTGAAGGATTTGAAATTCCTGATGGAAAATGATCCGGCGGGGTACAAGCTGGCTATGGCCCTGCGGAAGGAGAAGAAGGACCCCGAGGAGGTGGAAAGCGTGTTGGAAGACGAGGAGCAGCCCGCCTCCGCCGAAGGGGAGGAAGACGGCGGGGAGGCTCCCGCCGCCGCGTCCGGCGGTTCAGCATCCGGCGGGGGAGCATCCGGTGGAGAGGCGTCCGGCGGGGCGGAATGACAGCCGGCGGTGAGGAGAATGCGCGATGGGTAAAAAACAGGCATTTCAGTGGGACAGCATGACAATGGGGACCTGCTATTATCCCGAGCACTGGGACGAATCCCTGTGGGAGAGCGACTTGGATCGGATGCTGGGGGTGGGGATCTCCACCATCCGCATCGGTGAATTTGCCTGGAACAAGTTCGAGCCGGAGGAGGGACGGTTTACCTACGATTTTTTGATCGGTTCCTGGAGTTGTGCGAAAAGAAGGGCATGAAGGTGATTTTCGGCACACCCACGGCCACGCCCCCCGCCTGGCTGACGGAGAAGTACCCGGAGGTGCTCAATGCCCGGCAGGACGGCGTGCTCTACCGCCACGGCGGACGGCGGCACTACAACTATAATTCCCCCAAGTACTAGGAGCTGTGCGCCCGGATTGTGGACAAGATCGCAGCCCACATTGGGCGGCATCCCTCCATTGTGGGCTGGCAGATTGACAACGAGCTCAACTGCGAGATCGGTGAGTTTTATTCGGAAGCGGACGACCGGGCATTCCGCGTGTTTCTCCAGAAAAAATATGGCGGCATAGACCGGCTGAACCAGGCGTGGGGGGCGGTGTTTTGGAACCAGACCTACACCGATTGGGGGGAGGTCCACCTGCCCCGGACGCTGGTGGGCGAGCAGCAGAACCCCCACCAGATCCTGGACTACAACCGCTTTGTGTCGGACAGTGTGCTGCGCTTCTGCCAGATGCAGTCCGCTGTTCTGCGCAGGCATATCCCGGAGAGGGTGTTCATCACCACCAACGGCCGTTTCGGCCATATGGACAACCATCAGATGATGGAGGACAGCCTGGACGTGTACACCTACGACAGCTATCCCTCCTTTGCCTTTGGTCTGGATACCGATCCGAAGCATTCCGCTAACCTGAACGATCGGCGGTGGACCTACAACCTCAATGAGGTGCGCTCCATCTGCCCCCATTTCGGCATTATGGAGCAGCAGTCCGGGGCCAACGGCTGGGCCACCCGGATGGAGGGCCCCGCCCCCCGGCCGGGGCAGCTCGCCCTCTGGGCCATGCAGAGCGTGGCCCATGGCGCGGACTATGTGTCCTTCTTCCGCTGGCGCACCGCGACCCAGGGCACGGAGATCTACTGGCACGGCATTCTGGACTATGACAACCGGGACAACCGGAAGCTGGCGGAGGTGAAGGACTTTTACGCCAAGCTGAAAACACTGGATCCGGTCTGCGGCTCTGAATTTGTGGCCGCTTTTGGCCTTGTGAAGGACTACGACAACGAATGGGATCTGGACGCCGACAGCTGGCACCGCCGCCTGATGGGCCAGAGCGAGGGGGAGATCTTCATTGCCGCCGAGCTGGGCCACAGCCCCTATGACGCGGTGTATCTCCGGGAGGACAGCGCCCTGGAGGATTTGGCTCGCTGCCCGGTGCTGATCTATCCCCATCCGCTGCTGGTGGACGAAAAGCGGGTTGCGCTGCTGAGGGCCTACGTGGAGCAGGGCGGGACGCTGATTTTGGGCTGCCGCTCCGGCCTGAAGGATATGGCGGGACACTGTGTCATGCTTCCCCAGCCGGGCCTGTTCCAGGAACTGACCGGCACGGACATCCACGACTTCACCTTTACCAGTCCGGCGGAGGATCCTGTTTGGGCCGATTGGGACGGGCGGCGGCTGGAAACCGTCCTGTTCAACGACGTCCTGACGGCGCTGGACGGGACGAAGGTTCTGGCCCGCTACCAGGGCGGTTACTATGCCGGGGAGGCGGCGCTGACGGAAAAGCGGCTGGGCAAGGGCCGTGTGCTCCATTTCGGCGCGGCGTTTACCCGGGACAGCGTCCGGCAGCTGCTGGACTATACCGGCGCGCTGGAGCCCTTCGCCGGTGTGGTAGCCGCGCCGGAGGAGATCCAGGTGGTCATGCGGGAGAAGGACGGGGCGCGGTACCTGTTCCTGCTGAACTACCAGCCCACGCCGGCGTCTGCCGTGCTGAAGGTACCCGCCGCCGATCTGTACACCGGCGGGCGGTGCGCGGGTGAGCAGCGGATTCCCCCGTTCGGCGCCGCCGTATACGCCCTGTAAGTGGGGCGGTGGGCGTGTACCGGGGTGATTCCCGCGCTGGCGCCGTTTGGGCAAAACCGCATAACCCAACAGAGGACGGGCGCAAGCCCGGCCTCTTTTTTGGAGCAAACGCCGGGAAAAGATTTTTCGGAACTGTTTTCCTGGGTCGGAAAGTGTGGTATCATGTTCACCGGCGCACGGCAGAGGCCGGCTGAACCAGGAGAAAGGGGAGCGCATTCACATGGAAAGCCGCATGGATATGGTAAACGGCTCGTTGGGAGATAAAATCATCAGATATGCCATCCCGCTGGCAGCGACGGGCATTTTACAGCAGCTGTTCAACGCGGCGGATCTGGCGGTGGTAGGCCAGTTTTCCGGCAAGGAGGCTATGGCGGCGGTGGGGGGCAACGCTCCGGTGATTGGCCTGCTGGTCAATCTTTTTGTGGGGATTTCCCTGGGGAGCAATGTGATCATCGCAAGATCCATCGGCCAGAAGGACGAGGAAAGCATCTCCAAGGCGGTGCATACCTCGGTGATCGTGGCCCTGCTGGGCGGGGTGTTCCTCGCGGTGCTGGGGGAGCTGCTGGCGCCATTCATTGTGGAGCTGCTGGAGGTTCCAACGGACGTATATCCGCTGGCCATCAAATATCTGCGGATCTATCTGGCGGGGATGCCGGTGATCCTGTTGTATAATTTTGAGGCGGCGGTTTTCCGCAGCAGCGGCAATACCCGGACGCCGCTGGCCGCACTGACGGTTTCCGGGGTGCTGAATGTGGTGCTCAACCTGTTTTTTGTGCTCGGGCTGGGCATGGACGTGGATGGTGTGGCCACAGCGACGGTGCTCTCCAACCTGGTCAGCTCGGTGCTGTTGTTCGCGGCGCTGACCCGGACGGCGCAGGCCATTCGGCTCGACCCGAGGAAGCTGTGGGTGCACAGCGATGTGCTGAGGCAGATCCTGAAGGTGGGCATACCCGCCGGCATCCAGGGTATGATTTTTTCCTTTGCCAACATCATCATCCAGTCAGCGGTCAACAGCCTGGGCACAACGGTGATGGCGGCATCCTCGGCGGCCTATAACCTGGAGATTTTCTCCTATTACATCATGAACTCTTTCGGACAAGCGTGCACCACCTTTGTAGGGCAGAACTACGGGGCGGGGAAGAATGACCGCTGCCGGAAAACGCTGCGGCTGTGCCTGCTGCAAAGCCTGACCAGCACGGCGGTGGTGAGCGTGCTGATCCTGCTGTTCAGCCGCCCGCTGCTGGGCATCTTCAACACGGATCCGGACGTGATTGCCGCAGGACAGATCCGGCTGGCCTATATTTTCTTCGCATATCTGTTCAGCTTTGCGCAGGAGGGGTTGTCCGGCTATCTGCGGGGCTTTGGCGTCTCCTTTATTCCGGCGGCCTGCACGGTCATCGGGATTTGCGGCGTCCGGCTCACCTGGATTTTTACGGTGTTCCAGCAGTCGCGGACGTTTTCCACGATCATGCAGGTGTACCCGCTCAGCCTGGGTGTCACAGCGGTTGTCATTCTCGGGGTGACGCTGCTGGTAAAGCCCTCCCAGCGGTATGTCATTCAGCAGGAGCTGTGAGGGGGGGGAGCTGTTGGCGCCATTCAGAAAACTTCGTGTATGATAATCTCCGCCCGTTGTCCATCATCCCAGGTGAACATATCCGCGAATGTGACGCTATCTTTAGCACTCCTTGATGTGTCAAATATTTTTGAAAAATCGTAAACGTCAAATAAAAAGCCGCGGTGCCGAATGGCATCGCGGCAAAATTTAGGTCAAGGCAATCGTCAGTTCTCCGGAGCATGTGCCGGGAGCAGGGGTTCCCCCCAGCCGTCCACGGTTTGATCCAGGGAGGGAGAGGTATTCAAAACCCAGGTCAAATAGTGGAACGGATCCAGCCCGGTTTCCTTAGGCGTCTCGATCAGGTGACATTTCCCCAATCAAATCTTGTAAAACCGGGAAAATCTTGATATACTAATAAGAAACCCAAAAACGGAAGGACGATCAACTATGCGGGAAATGCGCAGATACAAGCAGGCCCTTACCCCGGCGGAGTGCGATATTGTACTGGGGCGGAATACCTCCGGCGTACTGGCGATGACGGAGGAGGACGGTTTCCCTTACGCCGTGCCCCTGAGCTACGTATGGAAGGACGGCAGGGCATACTTCCACTGGGCCACAGCGGGCCGCAAGCTGGACGCAGTGCACAGGGATGACCGCGTCTCTTTCTGCGTGATAGACCAGGACGAAATCGTGCCGGGAGAATACACCACCTATTTCCGCTCGGTGATTGTGTTCGGCCGGGTGCGGATCCTGGGCGATCCAGGCGAGAAACGCCGGGCCATTGAGGCCCTGTCCCAGAAATACCGCCCTGGCTTCCCCGAGACCATGGCGGCGGAGATCGACGGCTTCTGGGACCGGTTCTGCGTGGCGGAGCTGTCCGCCGAGGCCGTCACCGGCAAGCAGGCCAAAGAGCTGATGGGGAAGCCGGTATAGCCTCTCCCCGCTCTGTGCTGATACCCCGCATTTTTGTATAGAATAGAGGGAAAACCATATTGGGAGGTCTGCCCCTTGTTTGACGCCATCCTCCGCCGCATCCTGCCTGGCCCGGCCCGTCCCGATAACCCAGAAACCCGCCGCCGCTGCGGCTTACTGGCCGGGATCGCGGGTATCGTGCTGAACCTGCTGCTGTTTGCAGGAAAGCTGTGCGCGGGGCTGCTCACCGGGGCCATTTCGGTGACGGCCGACGCCTTTAACAACCTGTCTGACGCCGCCGGTTCGGTGGTGACCCTGGCGGGCTTTACCCTGGCGGGCCAGCGGGCGGACGAGCAGCACCCCTTCGGCCATGGGCGGATGGAGTACCTGGCGGGGCTGGCGGTGTCCCTGCTGATCCTGCTGGTGGGGGTGGAGCTGGGCCGAGGCTCGATGGAGAAAATCCTCCACCCTCAGGACACGGAGATTACCGTCCTCACCGCCGCCATTTTGGCGGTGTCCGTTCTGGTCAAGCTGTGGATGGGGCAGTTCAACGCCGCCCTCAGCCGCCGCACCGGCTCCGCCGCGCTGAAGGCGTCCGCGCTGGACGCCCGGACGGACGCGCTGGCCACGTCGGCGGTGCTGGCGGGGCTGCTTATCGCCCGGTTTACCGGTTGGAAGCTGGACGGCTGGCTGGGGCTGGCGGTGGCGGCGTTCATCCTGCGGGCGGGGTGGTCCGCCGCCAAAGACACCATGGATCCCCTGCTGGGGACCCAGCCCGACCCGTCCGAAGTGGCGGACATTGAGTCGCTGATTCTCAGCCATCCCCAGGTGCTGGGCATCCATGATCTGGTTATCCATGACTACGGCCCCGGGCGCCGGATGATGTCCGTCCACGCCGAGGTGCCCGCCCACAGCGCCCTGGTGGACATA
The DNA here is from genome assembly GCA_910579595.1 of uncultured Oscillospiraceae bacterium. GTDB lineage: Bacteria > Bacillota > Clostridia > Oscillospirales > Oscillospiraceae > Enterenecus. The sequence goes on along the minus strand of CAJTVM010000014.1, from coordinate 5,950 downwards.
CACGCCGTCATCGATCACATTGAGCGGGAGCTGGGTGCGCGGTTCGGCCTGGAGGCGGTGATCCACCTGGATCCAGTGGACGAGGGCGACCCCCGCACGGCCCGGCTGGCGGTGCTGGCGCTGGCGCTGGCCCGGGAGATCGATCCCGCCGCCACCGTCCACGATCTGCGGTGCAGCGGGGACGAGGTGGCCTTCGACGTGGTGGTGCCCTACGAGGTGGCCCTCGCCGACAACCAGGTGCGCGCCGCCCTGGAGGAAAAGCTGCGGGCCCGGGAGCCGGGATGCCGCCCGGTAATCGGGGTGGACCGCTCCCATGTGTTGTGAGGAAGAATTTTGGTTTATTCACAAAAATTTGTAGAATTTCATCAGCATTTGTCCTATAATGATGTTTGCAAACTATATCGCCGCGCTGCGCCTGTCCGAGAGGGCTCCGCGCATATATAAAGAAAGGGTGTGCTCTCATGCCCCGCACAATTCTCATTGTTGAGGACGATAAAAACATCGCCGACCTGCTCCGGCTCTATCTGGAAAAGGAGGAGATGACCTGTCATGTGGCCCTGGACGGTCTGGCGGGCCTGGAAAAATTCCAGCAGACGCAGCCCGACCTGGTGCTGCTGGACATTATGCTGCCCGGCATGGACGGCTGGACGGTGTGCCGGAAGATCCGGGAGACGTCCAAAACCCCCATCATCATGCTCACCGCCAAGGGCGAGCTGGAGGACAAGGTGTCCGGTCTGGAAATGGGGGCGGATGACTACATCACCAAGCCCTTTGAGGCTAAGGAGGTGGTGGCCCGGATCCATGCGGTGCTGCGCCGCTTCGGCGAGGAGGAGCAGCCGGAAAAGCGCCTTAGCTTCGACAAGCTGGTGGTGAACCTGGACTCCTACGAGCTGCTGGTGGACGGCAGGCGGGTGGATACCCCCCCGAAGGAGCTGGAGCTTTTGTACCATCTGGCCGCCGCCCCCAACCGGGTGTTCACCCGCAACCAGCTGCTGGACGAGGTGTGGGGCTTCGACTATTTCGGCGACAGCCGGACGGTGGATGTGCACATCAAGCGCCTGAGGGAGAAGCTGGAGGGCGTCAGCAGCCAGTGGAGCTTGAAAACTGTGTGGGGCGTGGGCTACAAGTTTGAGGTGACAAACGCGTGAAAACCATGTATGGGCGGCAGTTTGCCACCATGGTGGGCATGGTGCTGCTGTCCTTCCTGATGCTGGGCGCGTCCTTTGCCACGCTGAGCTACCAGTACACCATCCGGGAGAAGAAGGATACCCTGGAGCGCAACGCCAAGTATATCGCCCAGTTTACCTCCGACTCCATCCAGGCGGCCCCCCAGGGGGTGGGCAGCTACGTGTGGCAGTCCTCCGCCTTCCAGAGCTATCTCAACTCGGTGGCCAAGGTGTCCGACACCCATATTATGGTGGCCACCCCGGAAGGGACGATCCTTTACGCCACCACCGGGGACGGCGAGCTGTCCGGAATGCGGTACGCAGAACTGCCCCAGGAGATGGTGGAGCGGGTGGCAGCGGGCTCCTATGTGGGCATTACCGACCTGGGGGGGCTGTACAGCGAGCCCCGGTACCTGGTGGGGCTGGCCGTCACCAGCGCGACCGGCCATTTGCAGGGGCTGGTGCTGGTGTCCTGCCCTGTGTCCAACATCAGCGGGATGTGGCGGGACCTGTCCGCAATCCTGCTGGTCACCGCCCTGGCGGTCATCCTCATTGCCGCCATCATCAGCTCCGTCACCAGTATGCGCCAGTCTAAGCCCATCAAGGAGATTGCCGCCGCCGCGCGGCAGTTCGGCCTGGGGGAGCTGAATGTGCGGGTGGATGTTGGCCCCCGCCGGGACGAGGTGGGCGAGCTGGCCGACGCCTTCAACGCCATGGCCGAGTCCTTGTCCGTGGGCGAACAGCGGCGCACCGAGTTCATTGCCAACGTCTCCCACGAGCTGAAAACCCCCATGACCACCATCGCCGGCTTTGCCGACGGCATTTTGGACGGCACCATCCCCCGCTCCCAGGAGCGGCATTACCTGGAGATCATTTCCTCCGAGACCCGCCGTCTGTCCCGGCTGGTGCGATCCATGCTGGATCTCTCCCGGCTTCAGGGGGACGAACGGGCTGCCCAGCAGCAGTTTGACATCAGCGAGACCCTGCTGCGCACCCTGGTCACTTTGGAGGGCAAGGTGAACGCCAAAAACTTGGAGGTGGACGCCCAGCTTCCGGAGGACGGACCCGTCCCCGTATGGGGGGACCAGGACGCCATCACTCAGGTATGCTACAACCTGCTGGACAACGCCATCAAGTTCTCCAAAGAGGGGGGCGTACTGGGCATCGGCGTGGTGACCAAGGGCCAAAAGGCCACCATCACCATCAGCAACGAGGGGGAGGCCATCCCCCCGGAGGAGCTGTCCCTGGTGTTCGACCGGTTCCACAAAACCGACCACTCCCGCAGCGCGGACCGGGACGGCGTGGGGCTGGGGCTGTATATCGTCAAAACCATCCTCAACAGCCACCGGGAGAATATCACCTGCACCAGCGAGGATGGCGTGACCAAATTCATCTTTACTTTGACGCGCGCGTGATTGTCACGCTTCGCCTGTTCGTGACGCGGCTCTAAGCCCTCCGACTCCGCAAATTGCCCTGCGCCGCTTTCAGCGGT
>CAJTVM010000014.1:0-3192 GCA_910579595.1 uncultured Oscillospiraceae bacterium | reverse complement strand
AGCCCGCTGCTCACGACGGCTCAGCGCTTCTATGCTGTCACGCTTCGCCTGTTCGCGACGCGGCTCTAAGCCCTCCGACTCCGCAAATTGCCCTGCGCCGCTTTCAGCGGTTTCGGCCAATTTGCTGCGCTCCGGTCTTAGCCCGCTGCTCACGACGGCTCAGCGCTTCTATGTTGTCACGCTTCGCCTGTTCGTGACGCGGCTCTAAGCCCTCCGACTCCGCAAATTGCCCTGCGCCGCTTTCAGCGGTTTCGGCCAATTTGCTGCGCTCCGGTCTTAGCCCGCTGCTCACGACGGCTCAGCGCTTCTATGCTGTCACGCTTCGCCTGTTCGTGACACAGTTCTATTAGGAGGTTTTCCCCATGGACAACTATCTCAACCACCGCTGGCCTAAGGGGCCGGGGGGGCAGCCGCCCCCCATGCCCGGTTACACCGCCATGCGCCCCCCTGCCAAGCGGCGCAGGCGTTTCCCCCGGCGGTGGCTGGTGTCCGTCGTGTGCGTGGTGCTATGTCTGGTCCTGCTGGGCGGGACGAGCATCTGGGCAATCAACGGGCTGGCCAATCTGGTGACCGATGGGAATCCGCATTCCAGTTCCGAACCGCCCTCCCCCCGGCATACCCGGGCCATCCCCGAGTCCTCCGAGTGGAGCCTGGAGGATTTGCCATGGGGGGATCCGGATCCATCGGTGCAGCTCAGTCTGGCCGAGCCGGACGATACCGTCCTGTCCGGACGGGACATCCACGAAAAGGTGATGCCCAGCCTTGTGTATGTGCGGGCCCATGAAAAGGGCGGCTACATCCAAAGCGTATACTCGGGCACTGGGATCATTGTCACCGCCTCCGGCTATGTGCTCACCAACTTCCACATTGTGGAGGACACGGAAAGCGTACAGGTGATGCTGCTCAGCGACCCGACCACCTACTATGACGCCAAGGTGATTGGCGTGGATAAGGAATTTGACATGGCCGTGTTGAAATTCGACGGGGAGGGGCTGGGCCTGACCCCCGCTCAGTTGGGCGATTCCGACGCGCTGGCCGTGGGGGACAAGGTGTACGCCGAGGGCAACCCCATGGGCTACCTGTTGGGCACCATGACCGAGGGCATTGTATCCGCCCTGAACCGGGAGAGCGAGGTGGACAGCAACGGCTTGGGGCTGATCCAGACCTCCGCCGCCCTGAACCCGGGTAACTCCGGCGGGGCGCTGATCAACGAGAGCGGCCAAGTGGTTGGGATCACCTCCGCCAAGATCACCGGCCTGGTCCGGGAGGATGGCGGCTCCCTGGAGGACTCCGCCGTCATTGAGAACATCGGCCTTGCGGTGCCCATGTCGGACATCCTGCCCTTTGTCAACCGGATGATTGCCACCGGCAAAAGCTGGCGGCCCTCTATCGGCATTACCTGCACTGAAACTAAGGCAGACGGGCGGCGGGGCGTCCAGGTGGCCACGGTGGATGAGGACACCCCCGCCCAGGCGGCGGGGCTGCGGACGGGCGACCTCATCGTGTCCGCCAACGGCGCCGCAGTGACGGATCTGGCCTCCCTGCGGCGGGTGATCTACCACACCGGGGTGGACGGACTGCTGCACTGTACCGTGGTGCGGGACGGCAAAGAGGTTCCCATCACCTTCGCCCTCATTGATAAAATCGATGCGTAGGTTACTTTTCTCAAGAGAGGAGCGATTCCCATGGATCGGGAACGGGTTGCGGCCCTGCTGACGGGGGCGCGGAGCCATGTCTCCGGCGAGGAGATGAGCCGCGCCCTGGGCGTCACCCGGGCGGCGGTGTGGAAGGAAATTGACGCGCTGCGCCGGGAGGGCTGGCCCATCGAGTCATCCACCCGAAAAGGCTATTTCCTGTCGGGGCCGCCCCCAGTGCTGTCGGCGGCGTATATCTCCGCTCTGCTGCCCCCGGACAGCCTGTTTGCCGGGAAGATCCGGGTGGCGCAGCAGGTGGATTCCACCAACACCCGGCTGAAGGCAGAAGCCGCCGCCCTGCCCACCGGGGCCGTGCTGCTGGCGGAGGAACAGAGCGGCGGAAGGGGTACTCATGGGCGCTCTTTCCAGTCCCCAAGGGGGGACGGGCTGTACCTGTCGGTGCTGCTGCGGCCCAGCGCTCCGCTCACCGATTTATTCACCCTCACCGGATGGGTGGCGGTTGCCGCTCGGGATGGCACGGCCCAGGCCAGCGGCGCGCCTGTGGACATCAAGTGGCTCAACGATTTGTACCTCAATGGGCGGAAGCTGTGCGGCATTCTCACCGAGCTGGCCTTTCTGGGCGAGAGCGGCGAGCCGGACTATGTGGTGGTGGGCATGGGGATCAACATGAACCAGACCACCGAAACCTTCAAGGCCCAAGGGCTGGAGCGCATCGCCGCCTCCTTAAAGGGGGAGGGCTATCCCGTGGAGCGTAACCAGCTTGCCGTCTGCGTCCTGAATGCGTTGGACAGGATGGTCCGGGACTTCCCCGCCAAGCGGGGGGACTATCTGGACCGCTACCGGGCCCACTGCATCACCCTGGGGCGGCGGGTATCCTTTGAGGTGGAGGGCGGTGTGCTCACCGGCGCTGCCGCCGGCGTGGACAGCCAATTCGGCCTACAGGTGGCCGGGGACAATGGGCAGGAGCATACAGTGTCCTCCGGTACGGTAAAAATGCTCTGAGAAGGCAAAAAACTCCCCGCTGTGGGAGAGGTAACGTGAAGAAGTTCAAACTAAAAATTCCAGAATAATAACCCTTTCCAGACGGCGTAGCCACAGCTACGCCGTCTTTTGACGCTGGCCTGCAAGATGCTCCTGGAACAGCTTCTCCATTTCTTCCGGATCCGGCGCTGTCCACAAGCCGATGGTGTTTTTGGGGGAGCCGCAAAAATTCCCAACCCCCAGTAACCATAAGTTTTTTTGAATAGAGATTTGGCGGTTACCTGGAACTTACCAGCGGACGTTCCAGTTCACAGCCATCGGCAAAAGGTCCCGGTGTGGGATGAAGGCCATGGCGCTCCTCAAAATAGTCCCGGTCAAATAAAATGGGTGTTCCATCCGGGCATTCAAATTTTTGCTCCGGCTCAAAGGCCTCTCCCAACAATTCTGTTGATACAAAGGGTGTGGACAGCTCGGGGAGAATCTGGTACAGATTTGTATTCAAAACTATAAATGAGCAAATCTGAAAAAAGACGAAAAAGAAGGCATAGCCTCAAGT
>CAJTVM010000013.1:38878-46007 GCA_910579595.1 uncultured Oscillospiraceae bacterium | reverse complement strand
CTGGACCCCAGCCATGTGCTGCTGGCCATCGGCCGGCCCCACGAGGTGGCCCACGGCTCCCTGCGTCTGACCTTAAACCACGAAAACACCATGGAGGACGTGAACGCTATCGCCGCCGCCGTGACGGAGGTGGTGGACTATCTCCGCACTATGTCCCCCGTCTGGAAAGCATTACAGAGAGGAGAACGCAGCTATGTTATACAGTGAAAAGGTGATGGACCACTTCCGCCGCCCCCGCAACGTGGGGGACATCCCCAACGCCGACGGCGTGGGCGAAGTTGGCAACGCCAAGTGCGGCGACATTATGAAAATGTATCTCAAAATCGAGGACGGCGTCATCGTGGACGTGAAGTTCGAGACCTTCGGCTGCGGCAGCGCCATCGCCACCAGCTCCATGGCCACCGAGCTCATCAAGGGCAAGAAGGTGGAGGAGGCCCTAGCCCTCACCAACCAGGCGGTGGTGGAGGCGCTGGACGGCCTGCCCGCCCACAAGATCCACTGCTCCGTGCTGGCGGAGGAGGCGGTGCGCGCCGCCATCAAGGACTACTACGACAAAAACGGCATCGCCTACGACCCGGAGCAGTTCTGCGATGGGGACTGCGCCTGCTGCCACGAGCACGGCCATCAGGAGTGATCCCTTCATTATCATACAGTGAAACGCCCCGGCGCGATGCGCCGGGGCATCCCTTTTCCCCATCGAAAATCCCCCCTCCCAATTTCCGGTGAAGTATGGTATACTACCCCGTGTAACCAAAGAAAGGCTGTGTTGATCCATGGATAGCTTATATGATCTGGCCCTGTTCCTGTTGATTTACTCCTTTGTGGGGTGGGCGGCGGAGGCGGGCTGGTACGCCGTCACCCGGCGGAAATTCTGCAACCGGGGCATCCTCTCCCTGCCCCTGGTGCTGTGCTACGGCTTCACCTTTGATCTGCTGATCCTGGTGCTGCCCACCCTGGCCGGGCACCCCATTCTCTCCTTCCTGGCCGTCATGGTCATTACCTCCGTGACGGAGGGCATCGCCGACCATTTCTTCCACCGTGTGGGGCCGAAAATCCAGTGGCAGGCGGAGCACAGCCGCCTCCTGTCCGGCACCGGCAAGGGCCTGCTGGCCTCCCTGGCGGTGTCCGCCGTGTATTACATCGTCTACCTGATCATCCACCCCCTCCTGCTGGCCGGGGTGCTGCTGCTGCCCGAGCCGGCCAAGGCGGTCATCGTCTGGATCGTGCTGGCCCTCATCGCCCTGGACTTTGCCGCCGTGTTCTACGCCGTGCGCACCGGGGACGCTTCCCAGTATCAGCGCCGGCAGGCGGGCGGCGGGCAGGGGAAACTGGCGGCGCGGATCTACAACGCCGTTTGGAAGCGCCTGCGCCGCGCCTACCCGGACATCCAGGCGGTGGACGGCGACGCCAAGCGGGCCATCTTCGCCAAGGGGCTGTGCTGGGACAAGCTGGTATGGGTATTCCTGATCTCCGCCCTGCTGGGGGACATCATCGAAACCTTCTGGTGCGGCCTGGTGGACGGCCAGTGGATGAACCGCTCCAGCGTGCTCTACGGACCCTTCAGCTTTGTGTGGGGGCTGGGGGCGGTGGTGCTCACCGTCACCCTCCAGCGGCTGGCGGAGAAAAACGACCGCTATGTGTTCGCCGCGGGCTTTGTCATCGGCGGCGTCTACGAGTATATGTGCAGCGTGTTCACCGAGCTGGTGTTTGGCACCGTGTTCTGGGATTACAGCGAAATGCCGCTGAATATCGGCGGACGCACCAACGTGCTGTTCTGCTTCTTCTGGGGCGTGCTGGCGGTGGCGTGGATCAAGATGATCTACCCGCCCATGTCCAAGGGGATCGAGTCCCTCCCCGCCCTGACGGGCAAGATCCTCACCTGGGTTGTGGTGTTCGTCATGGCCTGCAACGCCGTCCTGACCAGCGCCGCCATGCTCCGCTACAGCACCCGGCCCGAACAGCCCCAGCCCGCCAACGCCTTTGAGGAATTCATCGACAGGCAGTACGGCGACGGGTATATGGAGCGGCGCTGGCCCAACATGGTTGCCACCGGAGGCGGTGAGGAATGACATGAACCGGGATCTGACCTGCGGCCCGGTGATGGGCTCCATGCTGGCCTTTGCCGTCCCCATGATTTTAGGGGATCTGCTCCAGCAGTGCTACAACATCGCCGACACCCTGATTGTGGGCCGCTGCCTGGGCAAAAACGCCCTGGCGGCGGTGGGCTCCTCCTTCACCCTGATGACCTTCCTCACCTCCATCCTGCTGGGGCTGTGCATGGGCAGCGGGGCGGTGTTCTCCATCCGCTTCGGCCAGCGGGATGAGGACGGCCTTCGGGAGGGCGCCCACGCCTCCTTTGTCCTCATCGCGGCGCTGACCGTGGTGCTCAACGCCGCCGCGTTCCTCTGCCTGGACTGGATCCAGGTCTTCCTCCGGGTGCCAAACGCGGTGTGGGGCATGATGCGGGAGTATCTGGCCGTGATCTTCTGCGGCATCGCCGCCACCTTCCTCTATAATTATTTCGCCTCCTTCCTCCGGGCGGTAGGCAATTCCGTGATCCCACTGGCGTTCCTGGCGGCGTCCGCCGCGCTGAACATCGTCCTGGATCTGTTATTTGTAATCGCGCTGAACCGGGGGACCGCCGGGGCGGCGGAAGCCACCGTCATCGCCCAGTACGTCTCCGGGGTGGGCATCGCCGCCTACACCCTGATCCGGCACCCCCAGCTGCGCCCCGCCAGGGGCCGCTTCCGGCCGCGGTGGTTCCGGGTGCGGGAGATTGCCGGGTATTCCATCCTCACCTGCGTCCAACAATCGGTGATGAACCTGGGCATCCTTATGGTGCAGGGACTGGTGAACAGCTTCGGCCCCACGGTGATGGCGGCCTTCGCGGCGGCGGTGAAAATCGACGCCTTCGCCTATATGCCTGTGCAGGACTTCGGAAACGCCTTTTCCACCTTCATCGCCCAGAATTACGGGGCAAAAAAAGAGGACCGCATCCGCGCCGGGCTGCGCGGGGCGGTGATCGCCTCCCTGGCGTTCTGCGTAGTGGTATCCGCCCTGGTGTACGCCTTCGCCGGCCCCCTTATGGCCCTGTTTGTGGAGGCGAAGGAGACAGCTACCATCCTGGAGGGGGTGCGCTACCTGCACATTGAGGGGGCGTTCTACTGCGGCATCGGCTGCCTGTTCCTGCTGTACGGGCTGTACCGGGCGCTGGGCAGGCCGGCGATGTCGGTGGTGCTGACGGTGATCTCCCTGGGCACCCGGGTGGCGCTGGCCCATATCCTGTCCGCCGTCCCCGCCATCGGGGTGGTGGGCATCTGGTGGTCGGTGCCCATCGGCTGGCTGCTGGCGGATCTGGCGGGACTGGGCTACTACCTCGTCCGGCAGAAAACCTTGCTCATCTGGCCGGAGGACCCGGCGGAAAAATAAACGCGCCCTGGTACGGGCTCCTGGATGGGAGCCCGTACCTTTTTTGGTCAATCGTTACAAAATTCACAAGGTTTTTCTGGATTTTCTATTGTTTTTTGGTGAAATTCATGCTATGCTTATGAAAGCTTGGGGCAAGCGCCCGTCAGGAGGTTACCCTATGAATTTAAAAGAAGTCCGCGATATTCTGCACGCAGAGGTGCTCTGCGGCGATGATATGTTAGACACCGAAGTCCGCTCCGCCTGCGGCAGCGACTTCATGAGCGACGTGCTGGCCTACGTGAAAAACCAGGCCCTGCTGCTCACAGGGCTGGTCAACCCCCAGGTGGTGCGCACCGCCGAAATGATGGATATGAAGTGCATCGTCTTTGTCCGGGGCAAGCAGCCCGAGGAGAATATCCTGGAGCTGGCCCAGGACAGGCAGCTGGTGGTCATGGCCACCAAGGAGCGGATGTACAACGCCTGCGGCCTGCTCTACCTCAACGGCCTGAGGGAGTGAGCGCCATGGACGACTGCATCACGTTAACCTATCAAGTGGAAGGCGGCGATCTCACCCACGCGGGGGAGGCGTCCTCCGGCGTCAAGCAGGCCCTGCGCAAGCTGGGGCTGGACCCCAGCGTCATCCGGCGGGTGTCGGTTTGTATGTATGAGGGCGAGATCAACATGGTCATCCACGCCAACGGCGGCACCGCCAAGGTAGACGTGGGGCTGGATGACATCACCATCACCCTCACCGATCGCGGCCCCGGCATCCCCGACATTGAAAAGGCCATGCAGGCGGGCTTCACCACCGCCGGCGACTCGGTGCGGGATCTGGGCTTCGGCGCGGGCATGGGCCTGCCCAACATGAAAAAATACAGCGACGAGATGACGGTGGAGTCCGTCCTCGGCGTGGGCACCACCGTCACCATGGTGGTGCGCATCGAATAACGCTGTGACAGCACTACAATGTTAGGAGGTATCCGGAATGCGCCATTCCGTCACCCTCGATATCAAGAAATGCCGGGGCTGCACCACCTGTATCAAAAGCTGCCCCACCGAGGCCATCCGTGTGCGCAGCGGAAAGGCCACCATCCTGCCAAACCGCTGTATCGACTGCGGAACCTGCGTGCAGGTGTGCCCCCATAAGGCGGTGCGCTCACAGCGCGGCGACTTTTATATGCTCAAACGCTTCCAATATAACATCGCCGTTCCCGACCCAGCCCTGTACGGCCAATTCCACCACCTGGACGACATCAACATCGTCCTCAACGGCCTGCTGTCCATCGGGTTCGACGACGTGTATGAGTCGGCAAAGGCGGCAGAGCTGCTGGCCGACTGCCTGGACCACCGCACCGGGGACGGCACGCTGGCGCCGGAGATCTCCCCCGCCTGTCCGGCGGTGGTGCGGCTGATCTGCATCCGCTTCCCCGATCTGCTGGGCCACATCGCCCCGGTGATCACCCCCCTGGAGCTGGCCGCCATCCTGGCCCGCCGCCGGGCGTCGGAGGCCACCGGCCTGTCCCCCGACGAGATCGGCGTATTTACCATCGTCCCCTGCACCTCCCAGGTCACCGCCGCCGCCGCCCCCGAGGGGCTGAAACGCCAGGTGGTGGACGGGGCTTTTGCCATCAAGGACGTCTACCTGGCCCTGCTGGACCCCATGCGGCAGCTGGATTTGGACAATCTCAGGCCTATGGCGGCGGGAGCCGCCGGGGTGAGCTGGGCTTTTGCCGGGGGCGAGGCCCTGTCCCGCCGGGACAAAAATTACATTGCCGTAGACGGCATCCAGAACGTGATCAAAATGCTGGAGGAAATTGAGGACGGCCGTATGCCCGAGGCGGATTTCATCGAACTGCGGGCCTGTACCCAGGGGTGCCTGGGCGGCTGTCTCAATGTGGAAAACCCCTTCACCGCCAAAATGCGGCTGAAGGGCCTGATGACCACCCTGCCCCCCGTGCTGCCCCGGGCCGGCGACCGGGCCGAGGTCAGCGATATCCTGGACTACACCAAAAAACCGGAGTTCCTGCCCACCTTCCAGCTGGACTCCAACCGCCGGCGGGCCATGGAGAAGATGCGGGCCATTCAAAAGCTGGAAGAGCAGCTCCCCGGCCTGCGGTGCGGCTCCTGCGGGGCGCCTTCCTGCCGGGCCTTTGCCGAGGACGTGGTGATGGGCCGGGCCAGCGAGGATGACTGCATCTTCAAGGTGCGGGAGCGGATGCAGCACATGGCGGGCAAAACGGATGCGGACGGCTATCTGCCCGCCCCCTTCCGGCGGCACCAGGAGGACGCCTACGGCGGACTGCCCCCCCTGCTGGACGATAACTGATAAAGGCGGTGATTCCACATGACGGTACAACAGCTGATTGACGGGCTTTCCCTCACCATATTCCATCTGGACGACCCGGAGCGCCCGGTGACGGGTGGCTACTGCGGCGACCTGCTCAGCTGGGTGATGGGCCGGGCCCCGGCGGATGGGGCGTGGCTCACCATCATGAGCAACGTCAACGTGGCGGCGGTGGCCGCCCTGGCGGATACAGCCTGTGTGATTTTGGCCGAGGGGGTTGTCCCCGATCCGCCCCTGCTGGACAAGGCCAAGGCCCAGGGCATCACCCTGCTGGGGACAGGATTGTCTGTATATGACTGCGCCGTCCGGCTGGGCGCGCTGGGCGTGGGAACAGATGCGTGATGGAGCGCCTGGCTTTTGACCTCCATCTTCACTCCTGCCTGTCGCCCCACCGAATGCACGCATTCGGCGGGGGCCCCATGTTTTTAAATCCTCGGGCGGAGTGAATCCGCCCTCCGGCAAGCCCGCCTGACGGCGGCGCTTGGACGCGCCTGCGGCGCGGGCCCGCTTTGCGGGCCTGGGCGACAGTCGCCACCTTGCCACAGTTACGGGGGCCTGTCTCATGATACGTTTTGCCTTTGACCTCCATCTTCACTCCTGCCTGTCGCCCCACCGAATGCACGCATTCGGCGGGGGCCCCATGTTTTTAAATCCTCGGGCGGAGTGAATCCGCCCTCCGGCAAGCCCGCCTGACGGCGGCGCTTGGACGCGCCTGCGGCGCGGGCCCGCTTTGCGGGCCTGGGCGACAGTCGCCACCTTGCCACAGTTACGGGGGCCTGTCTCATGATACGTTTTGCCTTTGACCTCCATCTTCACTCCTGCCTGTCGCCCTGCGGCGGGGAGGACAACACCCCCGCCAACCTGGCGGGAATGTGCGCCTTGGCTGGGATCGATGTGGTTGCCCTCACCGACCACAACACCACCGGCAACTGCGCCGCCTTCTGCCGGGCGGCGGAGCACTACGGCCTGCTGGCCCTGCCGGGGATGGAGCTGACCACCTCGGAGGAGGCCCATGTGGTGTGCCTGTTCCCCGGCATCCCCGAGGCAGACGAATTCGGGAAGCTGGTACGGGAAAAACTCCCCCCCATTTCCAACAACCCCGCTGTATTCGGCCCCCAGATCTATATGGATGAGGAAGAAAACATCCTGGGGGAGGAAACCGCCTTCCTGGCGGGGGCCTCCTCCATCGGGATTTACGATGCGGCGGCGCTGGCCCGCTCCTTCGGCGGCGTGGCCTACCCCGCCCACATCGACAGGCCCTCCTTCTCCCTGCTGGCCAACCTGGGGCTTTGGGACCCGGCCATGGGCTTCGGGGTGGCGGAGGTCTCCAAGAACTGCCCCCCGGATCTGTTCGACAGGCCCGACCTGCGGGGCGTC
>CAJTVM010000013.1:0-38778 GCA_910579595.1 uncultured Oscillospiraceae bacterium | reverse complement strand
GGGACGCCCACCAGTATATGGTTCTGCCGTCCCGCACCCCCCAGGCTGTTCTGGACTGGCTGCGGAGGGGCGGGACGGATTGAATTGGACGTTTATCGGATTTCGCCAACCAATTTTCCTGGGAATTTCCTTCCCAATATTGCGCGTTAGCTTAGACAAACCAGCGGTAAATGTGATAAACTATACCATATGAACCAGCTGTTTCGCGGTTTTCCGTCCTGCGTTCCGGGCGGGGTACCGCACCCAAAACCATGCGTCAACAGTTTTAATATGAAAACAAGGAGGATATCATCATGCCTAACTGCAAGACCGCAGTTCCCTACCGGGGCACCCCGGAACAGGAAGAACGCCTGCGCAAGGTGATCGAGGATCACAAGGGCCAGCCCGGCGCCACCATGCCGGTGCTCCAAGCCGCACAGGAGATCTTCGGCTACCTGCCCGAGGAGGTTCAAATTATGGTGGCAGAGGGGTTGGACCTTCCCCTGTCCGAGATCTACGGCGTCGCCAGCTTTTACTCCTTCTTTACCTTGAATCCCAAGGGGAAGTACCAGATCTCCGTCTGTCTGGGCACCGCCTGCTACGTCAAGGGCGCGGCGGACGTGCTGAGCGCCGTGGAGAAAAAACTGAACATCGCCCCCGGCGGCATCACCGGCGACGGGCTGTTTTCCCTGGACGCCTGCCGGTGCATCGGCGCCTGCGGCCTGGCCCCCGTCATGATGATCAATGACGATGTGTACGGCCGCCTCACCGCCGCCCAGGTAGGCCCCATCCTGGACGAGTACATCAAAAAGGGATGAAGGAGCTGTCCCTGCACCTGCTGGACGTGGCCAAAAACTCCACGGCGGCGGGGGCAAAAAATGTCTCCATCACCCTGGACGAGGGATTGGACGGCTGGCTGGCCGTCACCATTGCCGACGACGGCCGGGGGATGGCCCCGGAATTCCTCGCCCAAGTTACCGATCCCTTTACCACCACCCGCACCACCCGGAAGGTGGGGCTGGGCCTGCCCCTGCTTCGGCTGGCGGCGGAGCAGACCGGCGGCTCCCTTTCCATTGAGAGCACCGTGGGCGTGGGCACCACCGTCACCGCCCGTTTCCAGCGCAGGCACCTGGACTGCCCTCCTCTGGGCGGCCTGGCCGGGGCCGTCGCCCTGCTGATACAGGGCAGCCCCGATGTGGAGCTGACCTACCGTCACACCACCCCACGCGGGGAGGCGGCGCTGTCCACAGCCGAGCTGCGGGAGATATTAGGCGATGTCTCCCTGGCGGAGCCGGAGGTGTTCGCCTGGATCCAGGACTATCTGACCGAACAGGAATATGAAGCGGCGGTGGAGCCTGTCCCCGCTGCCGGAATCGAAGGAGAGATCATATGAAAAGCTTAGAAGAACTGAAGGCCATCCGCGCGAAAATGAAGCAGCAGATGGACCTGCGGGACAACGACGAGAGCAATATCCGCGTTGTGGTGGGTATGGCTACCTGCGGCATCGCCGCCGGGGCCCGCCCGGTGATGACCGCCTTTTTGGACGAGATCAACCGCCGGGGCCTGACCAACATCACCGTGTCCCAGACTGGCTGCATCGGCGTGTGCCGCCTGGAACCGGTGGCCGAGGTGTTCGTCCCCGGCCAGGAGAAGGTCACCTATGTGCGCCTGCGTCCGGAAATGGTGCCCGCCATCGTGGAGCAGCACCTGGTGAACCATAACGTGGTGCAGGACTACACCATCGGCGCCGCCGAATAATTGGAGGGAGGAAACTGATATGAGCCATATCCGAAGCCACATCATGGTGTGCACCGGCACCGGCTGCACCTCCTCCGACAGCCCCAAGCTCATCTCCGCCTTTGAGGACGAGCTGAAGCTGGAGGGCATGGATCAGGAGGTTCGGGTGGTCAAAACCGGTTGCTTCGGCCTGTGCGCCATGGGCCCCATCGTCATGGTGTTCCCCGAGGGGGCCTGCTATACCCGGGTCACCGTGGACGATGTGAAGGAAATCGTGACCGAGCACATTGTCAAGGGCCGCATCGTCAAGCGCCTGCTCCATATGGAAGGCGAGGAGGGCGAGGCAGTCACGTCCCTGTCCGAAACCCAGTTCTACAAGCATCAGCTGCGCATTGCCCTGCGCAACTGCGGCGTGATCAACCCCGAGTCCATTGACGAGTACATCGGCATGGACGGCTACACCGCCCTGGAGCGCATCCTCACCGAAAAGACCCCGCCTCAGGAGATCATCGACGCGCTGAAGAATTCCGGCCTCCGGGGCCGGGGCGGCGCGGGCTTCTCCACCGGCACCAAGTGGCAGTTCACCTACGACGCCAAGAGCGACGACGGCGTGAAATATGTATGCTGCAACGCTGACGAGGGCGACCCCGGCGCGTTCATGGACCGCTCCGTGCTGGAGGGCGACCCTTTCTCCGTCATTGAGGCCATGACCATCGCGGGCTACACCGTGGGCTCCAACCAGGGCTATATCTATATCCGGGCGGAGTACCCCATCGCCGTCAAGCGCCTGGAGCTGGCCATCCGGCAGGCGGAGGACTACGGCCTGCTGGGCGAGAACATCCTGGACTCCGGCTTCTCCTTCCAGCTGGAGCTGCGCCTGGGCGCCGGCGCGTTTGTGTGCGGCGAGGAAACCGCCCTCATCACCTCTATCGAGGGCCACCGGGGCGAGCCCCGTCCCCGTCCCCCCTTCCCCGCCGTCAAGGGCCTGTTCGGCAAGCCCACCCTGCTGAACAATGTGGAAACCTACGCCAACATCACCTGGATTCTCAACAACGGCTGGGAGAAGTTTGCCGCCATCGGCACCGAGAAATCCAAGGGCACCAAGGTGTTCGCCCTGGGCGGCAAGATCAACAACACCGGCCTGGTGGAGGTCCCCATGGGCACCCCCCTGCGCACCATCATCGAGGACATCGGCGGCGGCATCCCCAACGGCAAGAAGTTCAAGGCAGCCCAGACCGGCGGCCCTTCCGGCGGCTGCATCCCCGCCGAGCTGATTGACACCCCCATCGACTATGACTCCCTCACCGCCATCGGCTCCATGATGGGCTCCGGCGGCCTGATCGTCATGGACGAGGACAACTGCATGGTGGACATCGCCAAGTTCTTCCTGGAGTTCTGCGTGGACGAGTCCTGCGGCAAGTGCGTCCCCTGCCGGATCGGCACCAAGCGCCTGTACGACCTGCTGTGCAAAATCACCGACGGCAAGGGCACCCTGGAGGATCTGGATACCATTGAGGAACTGTGCTACCACTTGAAGTCCTCCGCCCTGTGCGCTCTGGGCCAGTCCGCCCCCAACCCGGTGCTGTCCACCCTGAAGTATTTCCGGGACGAGTACGTGGCCCATGTGGTGGAGAAGCGGTGCCCCGCCGGGGTATGCCGCAACCTCACCCGGTACATCATCGACGCGGGCAAGTGCAAGGGCTGTACCCTGTGCGCCCGGAACTGCCCGGTGAACGCCATCACCGGCACCGTCAAGGCGCCCCACGTCATCGACCAGAACAAGTGCATCCACTGCGGCCTGTGCCTGAACAACTGCCGCTTCGACGCCATCTCCAAATCGTAAGGGAGGGAGGAAATCACCATGGAACCGAAAATGGTAAATCTGAACATCAACGACATCCCCGTCACCGTTCCCGAGGGGACCACGGTACTGGAGGCCGCCCGCAGCGCGGGCTTCAAGATCCCCTCCCTGTGCTTCCTCAAGGACGTAAATGAGATCGGCTCCTGCCGCATCTGCGTGGTGGAGGTCAAGGGCGCCCGTTCCCTGATGGCGTCCTGCGTCTACCCCGTCAGCGAGGGCATGGAGGTCTACACCAATACCCCCAAGGTGCGCCATTCCCGCCAGCTCTCCCTGGAGCTGATCCTGTCCAACCACCGCATGGACTGCCTGACCTGCGCCCGCAACGCCCACTGTGAGCTGCGGGATCTGGCGGCAGACCTGCAAATTGATGCGGTGCGCTACGCCAACGACCTGATGGTGCCCCAGATCGAGTCCTCCGCCCTCCACCTGGTGCGGGACAACTCCAAGTGCATCCTGTGCCGCCGGTGCACCGCCGCCTGCCGCACGTATCAGTCTGTGGGCGTCATCGGCCCCAACGACCGGGGCTTCATGACCCATATCGGCTGCGCCTTCGACCGGGACCTGGCCGAGTCCGACTGTGTGTCCTGCGGCCAGTGCCTGGTGGCCTGCCCCACCGGCGCCCTCAGCGAGCAGGACTCCATCCCCGAGGTGATGGCCGCCCTCCACGACCCCAGCAAGCATGTGGTGGTAGGCCCTGCCCCCTCCGTCCGCGTCACCCTGGGCGAGTGCTTCGATATGCCCATCGGCACCAATGTGGAGGGCAAAATGGTGTCCGCCCTGCGCCGACTGGGCTTCGACAAGGTGTTCGACGTGGACACCGCCGCCGACTTTACCATCATGGAGGAGGGCACCGAGTTCCTGGATCGGCTCCAGAACGGCGGCAAACTGCCCATGATCACCTCCTGTTCCCCCGGCTGGATCCGATTCTGTGAGCAGCATTACCCCGAGTTCATCCCCTCCCTGTCCTCCTGCAAGTCCCCCCAACAGATGTTCGGGGCACTGGTCAAGAGCTACTACGCGGAAAAAGCAGGCATCGACCCCAAGGACATCTACGTGGTGTCCATCATGCCCTGCACCGCCAAGAAGTACGAGGTCAAGCGGGAGGAACAGCGCATGGCCAACGGCTGTATGCCGGTGGACGCATCGCTGACCACTCGGGAACTGGCCCGGATGATCACCCAGGCCGGTATGATGTTCGACCACCTGCCCGATGATGAGTTCGACCCCATGCTGGGCGTCTCCACCGGCGCGTCCGTCATCTTCGGCGCCACCGGCGGCGTGATGGAGGCGGCCCTGCGCACCGTGGCGGCTAAGCTGATGGGCGACGATAACGCCCCTCTGGAGTTCCATGAGGTGCGCGGCATCAAGGACATCAAGGAGGCCAGCTATGAGCTGCCCGGCCGCACGGTGAAGGTGTGCGTGGCCTCCGGGCTTTCCAACGCCAAGATCGTGCTGGACGGCCTCAAATCCGGCGAGCTGCACTACGACTTCATCGAATTCATGGCCTGCCCCGGCGGCTGTGTTAACGGCGGTGGCCAGCCCCTGCACCCGGCCACGGTGCGCTCCTTCACTGATATGCGCTCTTTGCGGGCCCAAGCACTCTACCGCCAGGACGAGGGGATGCCTAAACGCCGCAGCCACGAGAGCCCCGTGGTCAAGGAGGTCTACGAGAACTATCTGGGCGAGCCCGGCGGCCACAAGGCCCACGAGCTGCTCCACTGCACCTACGTCCCCCAGACACGCTACCGCACCTGAGTCCCAGAAAAAGGAACCAAAACGAGCTTTAAGTTCGCTGGCGGGCTTTACCTATAGCTTTCAGATTTTGCCCCGGCGACTTACAGCTCGGTTGACTGAGGCATAATAAAAGGTCCCGGATTCGATTCTGAATCCGGGGCCTTCTCATGTGTTTTTGTTTAGAGATAGCCGTATTTGCGCCGTTTTCCTATCAGGAACAGCAGCGTCACCGCCACTGCCATCACCTCCGCCACCACGATAGACCACCAGATGCCGTCCAGCCCCCAGAGGATGGGGAATACAATCACCGCCGCGCACTGGAACACCAGCGTACGCAGGAAGGAGATCAGGGCAGATGTCAGCCCATCGTTGAGGGCGGTGAAGGAGAACGAGCCGAAAATGGCGAAGCCGGAACACAGGCATGACAGGGAGAAGATGGAGAAGGCGTGGGCCGTCATGTCCAGCAGATCCGCGTCATACCCCACGAAAAGGGTAGACAACGGCCGGCCCAGCAGCTCGCCAAACAGGCACATGGCCGCGGCAAAGCCCCCCATCAGGATTGCGCTCTGCCGCAGCAGGCTTTTCAGCTCGTCCCGGTTCCCCGCGCCGTGGTGGTAGCCCACCACCGGGGCCGCGCCCACCGCGTAGCCGATAAAGATGGCCTGGAAAATCATGCTGACGTACATCAGCACCCCGTAGGCGGCCACGCCGTCCTCCCCGGCCTTGGCCATGAGCTGTCCGTTGTAGAGCATGCTGACAATGGACATAGAGATATTGCTCATCAGCTCGGATGCGCCATTGCTGCAGGTCTGCACCAGCGCCCGTCCGTTGAAACGGCACCGCGCCAGCCGGAAGGGGCTGGGGTTTTCCCGCCCGAAGTAGACCAGCGGGGCCACACCGCCCACCAGCTGGCTGACGGCAGTGGCCCCCGCCGCACCCACCAGCCCCCAGCGGAACACCCCAACGAACAGCGCGTCCAGCGCCATATTGGCCACCCCTGCCGCCACAGTGACGGCCAGCCCCAGCTGAGGCTTTTCCGCCGTGGCAAACAGGCATTGGAACGCCATTTGCAGGATGTAGAGGGGCATTGCGCACAGGATGATGCGTCCGTAGAGGACGCTGTCCTCCAGCAGCTGGCCCTCCGCGCCCAGCAGGGCGGCAATGGCCGGCAGCAGGACAATACCCAGCGCCGCCAGCACCACGCCGCACCCGGCGGACGTGTAGACCAGCAGGGAAAAAATCTCGTTGGCCCTGTTTCGATCCCCCTCCCCCATCGTCTTGGCAATCAGAGCGCTGCCGCCGGTGCCGAACATAAACCCGGCACACCCCAGGATGATCAGCACCGGCATGATGAAGTTGACCGCCGCGAAGGGGGTTTTCCCGGCGAAGTTGGACACAAAGAACCCGTCCACCACCCCGTAAATGGAGGTGAACACCAGCATGACAATGGACGGAAAGGTAAAGCGCAGCAGGCGCTTGTAGTCAAAGTGGTCGGATAACTGTATCATAATGCTTGCTTTTACTCCTCATTCAATTGCTTTTTGGCCTCTTTGCGGAAGGCCGTCAGGTATTCTTCGGTCAATGCCAGATAGCGCTCCACATCCTCCGGTGGCCAGGAGGCAAACACCGCGTTTTCCGCCGCGATGATTTTGGAGACAGTGCGCTCAGCCAGGGCAATCCCCTCCGCTGTCAGGCACACGTCCTTGCGCTTTCCCCCGGCTTGCTCCAGGTAGACGTATCCCTCTCCCTCCAGCTTGCGCAGGGCGGAATTGATGGTCTGCTTGCTGACGCCGGTTTCCATACAGATTCTGTGCAGGGGGCAGCGGTACCCGCTGCCGCAGTCGCAGATGGTATAGAGAATCTGCGCCGCGCTGTCCGACAGACCCAGACGCGCCGACATCTCATGATAGGCGGCATTGGTTTCACTGAACAGATAATTATACCGTCTCAGGCTTTTTGAGCTGCGCTCCATCGGGACGCCCCCTTTGGTACGGAATCATACCTTTGCATTATAGTATGATTCCGTACTAATCTCAAGGGATAAACCGCTGAAACCTATGCCGCCTTTAAACTCCCGCTTCCATTTTCCCAAAACGTGCGCTATAATGACAAACGTGTCCGGCCCCGTTTAGGATGCCGGACACGTTTCTTCACACACAGGCCGCTTCGGCGGCACACATAAGGAGGACATTGTGGCAATCGAAAAGGTAAAGGAATATTTCAAACAATACGGCATGGCAGACCGGGTGCGGGAGCTGGAGGTGTCCAGCGCCACCGTGGAGCTGGCGGCCCAGGCACTGGGCTGCCAGCCCTGCCGGATCGCGAAGACACTCTCCTTCATGGCGGACGGCCCCATCCTGATCGTCGCAGCCGGGGATGCCAAGATTGACAACCCCAAATACAAGGCCCAGTTCGGCATCAAAGCGAAAATGCTCACCCCGGACGAGGTGGAAGCCCTCATCGGCCACGCGGTGGGCGGCGTGTGCCCCTTCGGGATCCATGAGGGCGTAACGGTTTACCTGGACGAATCCCTCAAGCGGTTCGAGACGGTGTTCCCCGCCTGCGGCAGCGGCAACAGCGCCATCGAACTGACCGTCCCCGAACTGGAGCAGTATTCCGGCCGCAAGTCCTGGGTGGACGTGTGCAAGGGGTGGCAGGCATAATGCCGCGCAGGTTCTTAATCCCCCTGCTCCAGGATGCGCATAAATTCCTCGCCGGTGATGGTCTCTTTTTCGCACAAGAACTTACTTAACTCATGCAGCTTGGCCTCGTTGTCCGTCAGCAGCTTTAAAGCCTTCTGGTGCTGGGCCTTTACGGTGTCCACCACCATCTGGTCGATCTTGGCGGAGGTTTCCGGGGCGCAGGCCAGGGAGGTGTCCCCGCCCATATATTGGTTGGTAACAGTTTCCAGCGCCACCATGTCGAAGTCCTCCGTCATGCCGTAACGGGTGACCATGGCCCGGGCCAGCTTGGTGGCCTTCTCAATGTCGTTGGACGCACCGGTGGTGATGGAATGGAACACCAGCTCCTCGGCGGCCCGGCCCCCGGTGAGGGTGGCAATCTGGTTTTCCAGCTCCTCCCGGCTCATCAGGTTGCGCTCCTCCTGCTCCACCTGCATGGTGTAGCCCAGCGCCCCAGAGGTGCGGGGGATGATGGTGATTTTCGCCACCGGGGCGGAGTGGGTCTGGAGCGCCGCCACCAGCGCGTGGTCAATCTCATGGTAGGACACGATCATCCGCTCCTTATCGGAGAGGATCTTGTTCTTCTTCTGATACCCGGCGATGACCACCTCAATACTCTCCTGGAGGTCCTCTTGCGTGACAAATCTCCGCCCCTGCCGCACCGCCCGGAGGGCGGCTTCGTTGACCATGTTGGCCAGCTCCGCGCCGGAGGCCCCGGAGGCGGCGCGGGCGATGGCGTTGAAGTCCACGTCCTCCGCCAGCTTCACCTTGGCGGCATGGACCTTCAAAATGGCCTCCCGTCCCTGGAGATCAGGCAGCTCCACTGGCACCCGGCGGTCAAACCGTCCCGGCCGCAGCAGGGCGGGATCCAACGTCTCCGGCCGGTTGGTCGCCGCCAAAATGACCACGCCCTTGCTGCCCTCGAAGCCGTCCATCTCGGTAAGCAGCTGGTTCAGGGTCTGCTCCCGCTCGTCGTTGCCGCCGCCCATGCCGGAGGCGTCCCGCTTCTTGCCGATGGTGTCAATCTCGTCAATAAATACGATGCAGGGGGCCTTTTCGTTGGCCTGCTTGAACAGGTCGCGCACCTTGTTGGCGCCCATGCCCACAAACATCTCCACAAACTCCGAGCCGGAGATGGAAAAGAAGGGCACCCCTGCCTCCCCGGCCACGGCCTTGGCCAGCAGGGTTTTGCCGGTGCCCGGAGGACCCACCAGCAGCACGCCCTTGGGCATCCGCGCGCCGATCTCCTGGTATTTCTGGGGGTTGTGGAGGAAGTCCACCACCTCCTGCAAATTCTCCTTGGCCTCGTCCTCCCCAGCCACATCGGTGAACTTTATGCCGGTTTCGCTGGCGATGTAGACCTTGGCATTGCTCTTGCCAAACTGCATGGCGCCGCCCATAGCGCCGCCGCCCATCCGTTTCATCAGCGCCCGGCTCATCAGCTGGCCAATGGCCACAAAGACCACAATAGGCAGGATAAACGTCAGGAAAAAGCTGAGAAACGGGTTCATTTCCTTGGGCATCACCTGGTCAAACTTGCAGCCGCTCTCCCACAGGCGATCCACCAGATCCGGGTCGTTGAAGGGGACGGTGGCGTAGACGCCCGGCTCCTCCGAGGTGTCGGTGAAGTAGATGACATCCTGTTCCACCTCCACCACGGCCACATCCCTGCCCTCCAGCATGGTGAGGAAGGTACCGTAGTCCACCCGGGTGATCTCCTGCCCCATCAGCCGGGGGAACAGCAGGATATTCAACAGGATCATGACCAGC
Source organism: uncultured Oscillospiraceae bacterium (assembly GCA_910579595.1). Lineage (GTDB taxonomy): Bacteria > Bacillota > Clostridia > Oscillospirales > Oscillospiraceae > Enterenecus. The sequence goes on along the minus strand of CAJTVM010000013.1, from coordinate 29,016 downwards.
AGGACCACCATATAATAAAATATCAACGGCTTTTTAGGCCGCTCCACTTTTTTCATGCCCATCGTCCTTTCCAAAATTTCTCTGGATTTGAGCATCATTCTATAAAAAAGCGAGGGCAAAATCAAGTCCTATTTGTGAACAGCAGCGCAGACAGCCCCAGGCGGATGGAGGTGGACTGGCCCTTCGCCGCCCGGGGGTTAAATATGGCGTGGTAGCCGCGCACCTCCCCGCGGATATAACCCTCCGGATAGCGGCTCACCACGCAGGCCCGGTCAAACGGCTCTGGGGGGACCGCGGCAAAGGCGCGCTCGATCATGGGCACGCCATCAATGGGGTACAGCAGTTCGTTGGAACCGAACCTGGCCCCCCGCTCCGGCTCGGCAAAGTCCAGCACCGTGGTGTAGGCGCAGGCCCGGGCGTCCACGAATTCCGCGTCCGGGTACTTGGCCCGCATGGCCTCCAGAGCGCCGGTTTCCTTGACAGTGTCCCCGTCCAGCGCCAACGCCCCGTTTTCCGGATAAGGGCTGATCTTGCTTCGGGAAATGAGCCGTCCGTTTCCAACAATCAGCATAGATCTGCCTCCAATTCGTTATCAAAAAAATTTTTTGGTCTGACATTTTTTATTGCAAATTCGGGACTTTGTGATACAATAAATGTGATATCTTCGAGGAATGATCAAAAAAGAGGTGATTGATTTTGGACGCATCCATGATCCAGTTTCTGCTCCGGCTGTCCAAGGCCCTGTCCGCCCAGTTCGGTCCCAACTGTGAGGTGGTCATCCACGACCTGCAGAGCAACAACCCGGACAGCTCCATCGTTGCTATTGAAAACGGCCACGTCTCCGGGCGCAAGGTGGGGGACGGCCCCTCCCATGTGGTGCTGGAGGCGCTGAACAGCGACGGCGCGGTGGAGGATCGGCTGAGTTACCTGGCTAAAACCGCCGATGGCAAGACGCTGAAATCCACCACCGTATACATCCGGGACGAGGATCAGGCCCCCATCGGCATTTTCTCCATCAACTACGACATCACCCTGATGCTGGCCATGGAGGAGAACCTGCGGCAGTTCACCGCCACCGCCGCCGAGACGCTGGAGGACTCCCCCGCCCCCATCACCCAGAACGTGTCCGACCTGCTGGACGAGTTGATCGAACAGAGCGTGAAGCGGGTGGGCAAGCCGGTGGCCCTGATGACCAAAGAGGAAAAGGTGAAGGCCATCGGCTTCCTCAACGACACGGGGGCTTTCCTCATCACAAAGTCCGGGGGGAAGGTGTGTAAATACTTCGGCATTTCCAAGTATACCCTATACAGCTATATCGAGGAAGCCAAAAACGGAAAAGAATAGGCCGGAAAGGGCCGGACCGATGGGAAATCGGCCCGGTCTTTCTGTCGCCCGGCTTTGGCCGCGGCGTCCTCGGGCAGGGTCAGGTTGAGCAGGATGGCCCCCAGCTTCAAAACACCCCTTCCAAAATTTTGCAGCAGTACCACTACCACCAGGGTGACCAGGGCCACGGACCAGTTTTCAGCCCGCCGAAGCCCTCACTTCCAGCGCCGTGACAATCAGGGACACCTGGATAAGCAGCGTGCGATCCCCATCGGACAGCGCGCAGGTGTTGGCCACCATAATGGCCGGCGTGATGATCCCCACGATAGCCGCCACGACGTGCTACAGCCCCAACGTGATAAGCTAGCCGGCGGGCGGGATACCCTCCAATGAAAAGATGGACGCGGGGGATTTGGCTGTTGATGTGTGCTTTTGCACAACAATTCATCCTTACTTTTTTAGCTATAAATAACTTTTTTCGTCCCCAGTATAGTCTATCCCATTTCTGATTGCAACGCTCCGCACGTTTTATTTGGCAGCGATGGCTTCAATCTCAAACAGCGCCCCCTTGGGCAGCGCCGCCACCTGGACGCAGGAGCGGGCAGGCGCCTCGCCGGGGAAATACCCGGCGTAAATGGCGTTAATCGCGGCAAAGTCGTTGATATCCACCAGGAACACCGTGGTCTTGACCACATCGGCGCAGCTCATGCCGGCGGCGGCCAGCACCGCTTTCAGGTTGTCCAGCGCCTGGGCAGCCTGTGCCTCCACACCCTGGGGCAGTTCCCCCGTGGCGGGGATCAACCCCAGCTGGCCGGAGGTAAACAGCAGATTGCCCGCCTGCTTGGCATGGCAGTAGGGGCCCACGGCAGCCGGCGCGTCGGGGGCAGAGATCGTCTTGTTCATGGAAAAACCTCCTCAAATTTTTGGATGCTCTTATTATATAGCGTGTTTTGGAAAAAGCAAGTCATTTCTAAAAAACATTTTGTGCTGCTGAAATTTTTTATTCCGTCCAGCCCGCCGCAGAGGATCCCCTGTATTTTTCCGCGCAAACGCCAGGAATTCCTTCATATGGGACGAAAGGATGTATTCCCGCCGGTGGGCCAGATAGAGGCGGCGGGTGTTCTGAACGGGCAGATCGAATTGCAGCACCCGCTTTTCCTCCACAAAATTTCGGGCTGCCCGCTCGGAGATCAGGGAGATCCCCAGCCCACCCGCCACCAGGTTTTTAACCGCCTCCTGATCGTTGATCCTTGCCACCACATGAAGCTGCTCTTCGCCGATCCCCGCGCTGTCCAGAAAACGGTTCGCCGTCTTTCGGCTCCTGCTGGTTTCCTCCCACAGGATGATGGGCTGCTTCAACAGCTCCGCCACAGGGGGCTGGGCTGATCGGACATGAATAAGTAGGGTTCGGCCACCGGCGCGATCAAAACAATACGATCCTCACAAAATGGGATCTTCTGTCATGGCCGAAAGGCAGAAAGGAGCACATTATGTCTCAGAATTTGATTGGTGGATACGAGCTGGTCGCTATGGAAGAATGTTCCTTGCCCGAGCAGGTGGCTGCCGGGAATAAGAAAACTATACGAGGAGGAAAACACTTGAAAAAACTGACGTTCCTTTTCGCGCTGCTGCTTTGTGCGGCGCTGTCAGGCTGCAATCAGCCCGCGGCTCCCCAGGGGGGGAGACCCCTCCGACGTCGTAAGCACTCCCCCGGCAGCTGAATCTGACCCGCCAACAACGGCCCCTGCTGACGAACAGACGGTCACACTGTATATCGGAACAAAGGCCGGGGGCTTTGCGGAGTACCCAATAACCTACGAGGGGGAACTGACCCCGGAGTTACTGATACAGGGCGTCGCTGACCTGACCGGCTGGGACTTGACCCTGGCTCATTGTCTACCAGCTGGGCGGGGTCTTGACAGGCGTGGTATCCTTAAATGTGTTGACTGCGGCGGCTGTTGTCCTTCTGGCAGGTTTGCTTTACCTGCTGTTCCGGCCCGCCGCCAAGGCGTCCGGCGGCGCGGGCATCCGCAGCGGCACGGCGGGAAAGGTGTGAGCTTATGGCACAGTTTCTGAGTGAAAACTGGGGCAACATTGTGGTAATCGTTGTACTGGCCGCTGTTGCAGCGTGTGTTTTGGTGAATATGCGCCGCAGAAAAAAGGCGGGCAAGGGCTGCGGCTGCGGTTGCGCCGGCTGCACGTCAAAAGGCTTGTGCCATCCGGATCAATGAAGAAAAGGCCCGGGAGCGATGCTCCCGGGCCTTCTTGCGTCAGTTTTCACACTTCCAGAACGCCACGCTGTAGGGGGGCAGCTCGCTGCCGCCGCCAAAGTCGTGCTCCTCCCCGGTGAGCAGATCCACCGCCCGGCCGCACCCGGCGTCGAAGTGGGCCCAGTAGGGCTCGCTGTCGGCGTTCACCGCCACCAGCACCCGCTCATGCTCGGAGCAGCGCTGGAAGATGGCCTGCTTGTTGGTGAGCACCACGTCTTTGAAGTCGCCCCAGCACAGGGCCTCGCTTTCCTTGTGGGCTTTCGCCATGGCGGCGATGGCGTCGGTGAGATCGTTCCACTCCGGTTTGTCGAAGCTGGGCCGCAGCTCGTCATCGCCGTGGGATTTGTCGCCTTTGGCGCCCCACTCGCTGCCGTAGTACAGGCAGGGAATGCCGGGCATCCCAAACAGCACGCCGTACAGCGGAGTCAGGTGGTCCGGGTTTTGCAGGATGGAGGCCACCCGGGAAACGTCGTGGTTGTCGGCGAAGCACAGCAGGTGCTTGCCCTTGTACAGCGTCCAGTTTTCCGGGCCGAACTGGCGCTTCAGGCTGTGGACGATCTCGAACATATTCATGGAGTTAAAGCTGGAGTACAGCCCCTTGTAGCACTCGTAGTTGGTACAGGAGTGGAGCAGGCCATCCCCCGTCCACTGGTTATAGTCCCCGTGGAGGGTTTCGCCCACCAGGAAGAATTCTGGCTTCAGTCCATCGCAGAAGGCGCGCAGGCGGTACAGGAAGTCCTTGTCCAGGCAGTAGGCCACGTCCAGCCGCAGGCCGTCGATGCCGAATTCATCCACCCAGAACTTCACGGTGTCCAGCAGATAATCCACCACGGCGGGGTTGCGCAGGTTGAGCTTTACCAGCTCAAAGTGGCCCTCCCAGCCCTCGTACCAGAAGCCGTCGTTGTAGTTGGAGTTGCCGTCGAAATTGATGTGGAACCAGTCCTTGTAGGGGGAGTCCCACTTTTTCTCCTGTACGTCCCGGAAGGCCCAGAAACCCCGGCCCACATGGTTGAACACCCCGTCGATGACTACCTTGATCCCGTGCTCATGGAGGGTTTTGCATACCTTTGCAAAGTCCTCGTTGGTTCCCAGGCGGCAGTCCACCTGCCGGTAGTCCCGGGTGTCATAGCCGTGCCTATCGCTCTCGAAAATGGGGGATAAGTACACTGCGTCTGCCCCTATTTTCTGAATATGATCCGCCCAGCCGCCGATCTTGCCGATGCGGCTGGCCGGGACGCCGTCGTTCTCTCTGGGGGCTCCGCAGAAGCCCAGGGGGTAAATCTGATAAAATACACTGCTTTCCGCCCACATAAGGCGTCACATCCTCTCTGTCAGTCCTTCATGGCCAGATAAGCCACAGGATAATAGTATATCAGAAAATGGGGAAAAAAGCAAGTTCAAGCCCCTTGACACCCCACTCGCCGCAGTAAAGACTGCATTTGCCGGATTTCCCGGTTCTGGGTGTCCATAATATTGCGCAGGGCGGGGACGAGATCGGTGCATACCTCATACCGAAGGGCGTTGTGGGCCATGCGCACCGCCCCCCGGTGGTGGGGGATCATCTGCTGCAAAAAGATGGCGTTCAGCCGGTTTCCCTCTGGGGCGCCCCCCATCCTGGTGAACATTTCCCGGAAAATAAGATCCATCCGCCGATGGTAGAGCCGCAGATCCATTTGGGGGTTGATGAGCTGTCCGCAGCTGTCCACAAGGCCCTCCATTATCTCGATGCCCTGGGTCTGCTGGGTGATGATGCGCTGGGCCAGACGGCGTACCGGGGTATTGTCGGAGGCCTCCAGGATGTTCCGGCACATCCGGACGGCGGCCCGGTGGTGGGGGATCATCTGGACGATGAAGTTGCGGGAAATGCTCTGGGTGAGCTTTGCGGTGGTAATGCCCTGGATCATCTCGTCCAGAATCTGGTAGTAGCAGCATAAGTAATGCTTGGACTCATCGCTGAGCAGATAAGTATTAGCCATGGCTTTGCCCTCCTTTTGCCTATTCTATGAGAAAAAGTGGGCAGGCGTTCAAAAAGCAGCGGCGGTAAATTCACCACATATCACCACAGCGAAACAAATATGTCAAGCAATAATATACTTTAGGATCTCTGAATAGAAACATCTCTGACGGATTGCCCGCCAGAGATGTGGATAAGTCAGTGTGCTTATTTGACAATTTTGTAGTAGGTCCTGGCGGTGAGCAGGTACACCACCGCGTACACCGCCAAGAACGCCGCCAGCGTCCCCCCGGTGCACAGCGCCACGGTCATGACGTTGCGCACCCCGAACATGGTGAGCATACGGGCCACCAAATTGAAGTCGAACAGGATGTGCACCGCCGCTACCGCGATGGGCAGGAAGAACACGATGAGCACCTGGCTGCGGATGGAGGACCTGACCTCCTTCTGGCTCAGGCCCACCTTGCGCATGATCTCGAAGCGGCCCTGATCCTCGTAGCCCTCGGACACCTGCTTGTAATAGATGATCAGCACCGTGGCCATGAGGAACACAATGCCCAGCACAATCCCCAAGAACAGGAAGCCTCCCGCCATGGCGTAGCCGTCCACCGACATCTCGGCACGACTTTCCACCCGCCAATATTCCCACTCGCCGGTGCCGTCGAAGAAATTTTTGTCCACGGTGGCGTCGGACCAGGCGTCTACCAGGGCCAGCTCTTCATCATTGGTGCACTCCAAATCCATCAGAATCAGGGCGCGGGCGGTGAAATTATACTGTACGAAGTCCCGCAGGGCGGTGCGGGCGGCCTCGTCCGCCACCACCAGGCACACCGGATCCAGCATATCGGTGGTAACTGAGAAGATGGACAGGGCGGGCAGAGGCTGGGCGGCGGTGAAGGTCAGGGAGCCGCCCTCCGGGTTGGTAAGAGTGTAGGAGTCCAATTCCGGCCCCTCGCCGCAGATTGCCAGCTCGTTGGGAGCCAGGGCGGGGGCCGATTGGCCGGACAGCCCCGCGTAATCCTCCGAAGTGAGGATAAAGAAGGTGCGGTTGACGGTGTTATCGCTGGTGGTGTCGGTGCTGAAGCCGCCCTCCTGCTCACTGCCGTAGAAGCGCAGGTACTGCCCCGCCCGCAGGGCAGTGATGGGGACGTCGTGCTCCTGGGCGAAGCGCTCCGTCAGTGCCACCGCCTCGTCCACATCGGGGGACTGCTCCACCGGGTCAAAGTCGATGGTCATGTTCAGACTGGCGGGGTACTGGGCGGCGATGATCTCACCCTGGCCCAGGTAAAGGGCCAGGGTGCCCGAAATCATCACCATCACCATGGTGGACAGGATGCAGATGTTAGCCAGCCCCACGGCGTTGCGCTTCATGCGGTAGAGCATCCCGGAGACGCCGATAAAGTGGCCGGTTTTGTAATAAAAACCCTTATTTTTCCGCATTGTTTTCAGCAGGGTGATGCTCCCAGCGGTGAACAGGCAGTAGGTACCGATGATGACCAGGATAACCGCCAGGAAGTAGAAGGCCATCGCCAGGGTGGGGTCTTTGGTGGTGACGGCGATGAAGTAGCCCGCACCCATGGCCAACACGCCAATGACGGCCATCAGCCAGCGGGTTTTCGGCTCCTTCTCGCCCACGTTCCCGCCGTGGAGCAGCTCAATGGGATTGCTGAGGCGCACCCGGAAGAGGTTGATCAGCAGGGCCAGCACCAGCAGACCGCCGAAGAACACCGCTGTGATCACTGCAGCGGTGAGGGAGATGGAAGAACCGAAGGGGATGGCGAATTGCAGCAGGGAAACCAGGGCGACAGTGGCCAGCTTGTGGAAGAGGATGCCCAGCACCAGCCCGCCCAAAATGCCGATGAGGGCGGTATACAGGCTCTCCCAGCACTGGATCAGGGCGATGTTCCCCTTGCCCATGCCCAGGATGTTGTACAGACCCAGTTCCTTTTTGCGCTGTTTCATCAGGAAGCTGTTGATGTACAGCAGCAGTACAGCGGACAGGATGCCTGCCACAAACATCCCGATCCCCATCATGACCTGGACGTAGGCGAAGCCCCGCATATAGATCACGCCGGGGTCGGACACCAGGGCGGACATGACGTAAAAGGCGGCGGTGAGTCCCGCCAGCGCCAGCAGATAGGGGACGAAGAAGCGGTGGTTCTGCCGCATACTCCGGGCGGCCAGCTTGGGGTAAAGTCCGTTACGCACGTTTCTCACCTCCGTCAGTGAGCCGGGTGAGGGTTTCGGTAATGAGGCGGTACATCTGGCCGTCGGTGCGGTTCTCCCGGTAGAGCTGGTGGTACACCCTGCCGTCCCGAATGAACAGCACCCGGCCCGCACGGCTGGCGGCAGTGGTGGAGTGGGTGACCATCAGCACCGTCTGGCCCGCCCGGTTGATTTTAGTGAACAGATCCATTAAGCTGTCCGCCGCCCGGGAATCCAGCGCCCCGGTGGGCTCATCGGCCAGCACGATCTGGGGCTGGGTGATGAGGGCCCGGGCCACGGCGCAGCGCTGCTTCTGTCCGCCGGACACCTCGTAGGGGTATTTGTCCAGCAGCGCTTCAATACCCAGCGTCTCCGCCAGGGGGGAGAGCCGGCGGTTCATCTCCGGGTACTTTTTCCCCGCCAGTACCAGGGGCAGGAAGATGTTGTCCCGCAGGCTGAAGGTGTCCAGCAGGTTGAAGTCCTGGAACACGAAGCCCAGGTTGTCCCGGCGGAAGGAGGCCAGCTCCTTTTCCCGTACCGCAGTGAGATCCCGCCCAGCCAGCAGCACCGACCCGGCGGTGGGCTTATCCAGCGCGGCTAAAATGTTCAGCAGGGTGGTCTTACCGGAGCCGGATTCGCCCATGATGGCCACATATTCCCCATCCTCCACCGTAAAGGATACGTCGGCCAGGGCCTCCACCTTCTGTGATCCAAAGCGGGTGGAATAGACTTTTTTCACATGATTGACTTCCAGGATTGACATAAAGATTACCTCCGAACTGTTGTTGCACTGCGGAGTTAGCCCGCTGTTCGCGACGGCTCCGCGCTTCCAAACTGTATTATCTGTGTTGGTACAGATAGTATATCGCCTGGAGGTTAAGAAACCAGAGGGGAGAATTGTAAGATTTCCTTAAGATGAAATAAATCCCGGTGCGCACAGCGCACCGGGATTCGCAGTTGGTAAGCAGGGCTTATTTGCCGTAGAGCATCTTGATCAGGTACTCATTGAGGTCGGCGTTCTCCTTGGCAATCTGCTCGGGCGTCCACTTCATGAAGCCCTCGCCGGACTTGAAGCCCAGCTTGCCCTCATCCAGCATCTGTTTGAGCAGGGGGGACGGCTCGTGGGAATCCTCCAGATCCTTGAGGATGTAGTCGTGGATGTTGTAGGTCAGCTGTGTGCCCACCATGTCGGAGTTGGTGATGGGGCCAAGCTGGGGTAGGCGCAGGCCGAAGGCGTACCGCACAGCCTTGTCCACCGTCTCCGGGTCGGCGATGCCCCGCTCCACGATAGAGATGGCCTCGCGCCACAGGGCGTGCTGCATCCGGTTGGCGATGAAGCCGGGAACGTCCTTCTTGCACAGCACCGGCTCCTTGCCCACGCTGGCCAGCACGTCCATGACGGTCTGGGCCACCTCGTCGCTGGAGGCATCGGACTTGACCACCTCCACCAGGGGAATCAGATGGCCGGGGTTCCAGAAATGGGTGCCCACGAAACGCTCGCGGTACTTCAGATCGCGGCTGATCTCGGAGGGACTCATGACGGAGGAGTTGGTGCAGAAGATAGCGTCGGGGCGGCAGCGGGCCTCCAGCTTGGCGAAGGTCTCGCGCTTGATATCCATGTCCTCGAACACAGCCTCGATCACCAGGTCGGCCTTGGAGACGATCTCGCTGTCAATATCGGTGGTGAAAGAGATCCGGCTCAGCCGGTCGTCCACGTCGGCGTCGGTGAGCACGCCGTGCTCCACCAGCTGTTTGGTGTTGGTGCGGATGCCGGCGGGCACGTCGGTGGGGTACAGATCGTATACGCCGATCTGGTAGTCCGGGTTGGAAGCAAACACGAAGGCAATGTTTTTGCCCATCATGCCGCCGCCGCAGATCAGAATATTTTTAATGTCCATGGGTAGCACTCCTTTCAACATCTGTGGTTTCCTAAGTGGGTTGACGTTACCGCTCCACCTCGAAATACTCCAAATCCTGGGGGATGCGGGGTCCGTCCTGCTCATAGTCACCCATCGCGCCGCAGTCCGGGCAGGCGCCGAAGCTGTCCCCGAAGTCGGGGATGTCCTCTACGGCGTATTTAAACTTTTTCCCGCAGTCCGGACAGTGGTAGTAGAAAAAACCGGAGCCCCAGCTCATTTCTTCAGACCCAGGATCTCGCGGGCCTCGTCGGGGGTGGCCACCTCGCGGCCGAACTCACGGCTGACGCGGACGGCGCGCTCCACGAACTGGACGTTGCTCTCGGCCAGCTGGCCCTTGGCGTACATCACGTTGTCCTCCATGCCCACGCGGACGTGGCCGCCCATGGCGATGGCGCCGTACATCATCTCCATAGCGGAGTGGCCCACGCCGAAGCAGCTCCAGGTGGAGCCGGGGCACAACTGCTCCATGGTCTCCTTCATGAACACCAGGTTTTTCATGCTGCCGGGGATGCCGTTGGCGCAGCCCATGCAGAACTGGAAGTGCAGCGGGCCCTTCAGCACGCCCTTTTTCAGGTAGTAGGCGGCGTTGGCGATCATGCCGGGATCAAATGCCTCGATCTCGGGCTTCACGCCCCACTCCTGCATATTCCGGCCCAGCTCCTCCAGGAACTTGGGGGGGTTGAGGAACAGGCTGGTGTGCAGCCAGTTCATGGAACCGCAGTCATAGGAGCCCATCTCAGGACGCAGCTCCTTCAGGTGGAGCTGGCGGGTCTCATCGGTGGCGTTCAGATCGCCGGAGGTGGTCAGGTTGAGGACAATGTCGCAGTCGGGGTGGTTCTTGCGCAGCAGCTCCACGGTCTCGCGGAACTTGCCGGCGCTCATGGTGCCGTTGCCATTATCGTCGCGCATATGCAGATGAGCCACGGCAGCGCCCGCCTTCCAGCAGGCGTAGACGTCCTCGGAAATCTCAGCAGGGGTCATGGGGACGTTGGGGTTGTTTTCTTTCTTGGGCCACGCACCGGTGGTGGCCACGGTGATGATTGTCTTGGTCATGGTGAAGCTTCATCCTTTCCGTTTTGGGCATTCCGCCCTTTTATGATGCTAAATGACACGTTGTCTTGGTGCCAATACATCCGATGAAATGAAGTCCATCGGCATCCGCGCCGGGCGGCGGACGGGTATTCCCTGGACGTTTTGGCTATTATATCACAGTCTGCGGAATTTGTCACCGTTTTTTGTTGATCTTGATAGAAATGAGCAACCCCTATAATTAAGAAGCTGTATTCACAACCTCAATTCACCGTTTGGCCGGGTCTTTTCCCGCCATGCCACGTTAAATTTTCTTGAAATAAACACAATGATTCCTGCGAAAATTTGCCTTGCCTGATGGGAAAATCCCTCGCCCATCCGGCGGCTTCGGCTGTGAATACAGGTTCTTAGAAAACCGCCTGCAAAAAATGCACAGATATTTTTCAGCGCGTTTCAACTTTTCTCCCCCCTGGCGCGTCTAATAAATGAACACACAAAATGGAGGGCACTGCAATGAGATATGCTGTTCAAACTTACACGCCCAAAAGAGCCAGACGGAGGCGGCGGAGAAGGCCGCAGATTGCCGACATTCTTCTGCTGTCCATCATGGCCGGTCTTTCCATACTGGCGGTATCAGCAGGGGCGCACGCCCTTATGGCATGGAACACAGAAAGCATTTCCCCGGAGAAAAACAGCCCAGTAGAAAAAATAACTGCACCGGAGGCAGAACTTACGGACGATGAGATGTTGTCTGTAGAAACCACCAGACCGCAGGCTGTTGAAACTCCGCCGGCTGTTCCGAATGAACCTGGCCCGGCATTACCTGAAACCTATGACTTCTCAAAACCCGTTCCACTCTCCAATCCGGTGGATACCACATATTTTGACGATGCTGTGTTCATCGGCGACTCCCGGACGGAGGGGCTGTTTCTCAACACCAGCCTGTCCAACACCACATTCTTTGCCCATATGGGGTTGATGGTTGACACCGTTTTTACCAGTCCGCTGTTCAATGTCGATGGAGAAAAGGTGCCCGTTATCGACGCGCTGAAGGCCACCGATTTCTCAAAAGTGTATATCATGCTGGGGATCAATGAAACCGGCTGGGCATACAGCTCGATATTCGTCCAAAAGTATGGGGATATCGTGGACGCCATCCGTGAAATCAACCCCAATGCCCTGATCTACATCCAGGCCATCATGCCCGTATCTCAGGAGGTTTCCAGCACCCACAGCTATGTAAAAAATCCAAAGATCAACGAATATAACCAGCTTTTGCAGAAGTTGGCAGAGGAAAAGCAGGTCTATTACATCGACACCGCCAATGCGGTGGCTGGCGAGGACGGGAGCCTCCCGGATGACGCCGCCCCGGACGGCATCCATCTGGCGCGCTCCTACTGCCAGCGGTGGCTGGACTACCTGATGACCCACACCATCGTACTATGAGATAGGAGTGAACGCACAAATGAAAAAAACCTTGATCGTTCTTACGACCGTCGTTGTGCTTATCCTGATGTCCGCTTGTTCCGCCCAGCCAAATGCGAATCAGGACGTGGCGTTGGATGAGTTGGCGAAGGAGCTGCTGGAAAGCGATGTGTTTGAGGAAGCGCTTACTCCGGCTGATGAAGGGATCGCAAAAAAACTATACAGCATCGACAACGCGGTATCATTCCAGCTCTATGTGGGCAGCGGGGCCACGGCGTCGGAGCTGGCCCTACTGGAATTTGAGACGGAGGAGGACGCAAAAGCGGCCTTGCCGCTGGCCCAAGAACGGGTGGCGGCACAGAAGAAAAGCTTTTCCTCCTACCTTCCAGGCGAGGTCGAAAAGCTGGAGGACGCCGTTATTGAACAGCATGGCCGTTATGTGGTAGTATGTGTTTCGAAGGGAGACGCAGGCCCGATCCTCTCCGATTATTTTTAGGGCAGGTGACTGATGGATGCAGCCGGTGCGGGAACTTGTCCTGCTCATTGAGAACGAGCAGGAGCGGTTTTACCGAATCGCGTACTCCTATGTGAAAAACAGAGAGGACGCTTTGGACATCGTCCACAACGCCATCGTCAAGGCACTCCAGTCCTGCCCCGGCCTGCACAGTCCGGAATACGCTCAGACCTGGTTTTGCCGCATCCTCATCAATGAGAGTATCTCCTTCCTGCGTAAAAACCGCCGCTTTGTGCCGCTGGAGGAAATACAGGAGGCGGCGGACAATACCCAGCCGGAACAGGAGGCATATCTTGACCTGTACGCGGCCCTTGACAAGTTGCCGCCGGAGCTGAAAACCGTGGTGATCCTCCGCTTCTTTGAGGATATGAAGCTGGACGAGATCGCGGAGGTCTTGTCAGCCAACCTGAGTACTGTAAAGTCCCGGCTGTACCGTGCGCTGAAATTGCTGAAATTGGATATGGAGGTGTTGGACGATGATAGACCGAAAGGGCTATGAGCAAATGCAGATACCCAAGGAGTTGGATGAAGTCGTACAGGAGGCAATCAACGAGGGGTTGACCAGACGCCGCAAGCATGGAGCACTATTTATCTTGAAACGGACAGGTTCTATTGCCGCCGTGTTGATGCTGTGCCTTGTCACCATGCTGAACGTATCCCCTGTGTTCGCATCAGCGGCCTGTGAGCTGCCGGTGGTTGGCGGGCTGTGTCGCGTATTCGTGTTCCGCGAATACCATGCCCAGGATGAAATCAAATATATTGACGCTCGAATTCCTCAAATTGAAAACACTGGAAAAACAGAACTGGAGACCAGGGTGAACCTGGAGATACAGAAAGCAATCAGTGTCTGCCTGGCGGAAAGCGAGACCAGGGCCAAAGACTATTACGACGCTTTCCTGCTGACAGGCGGAAATCCCGAGGAATTTGTTCCTCTGGGCATCACCGTGGATTATGAGATCAAGCACATCAGCCCTCAATACGTCTCTTTCCTGGTGTTGCAGTACGAGACCGCATTCAGTGCGTATAATCACTATTTCTACTACAACTTGGACCTGAATAGCGGACGCAGTATCACCCTGCAGGACTGGTTCGGGAATGATTATCGCCGCATCGTTGCGGACAGCATAGAAAAGACAATCATGGGCTGGAGCGAGGAGCAGCGCAGTATGCTGTGGGATGATTTGTCCGTCATCGACTTGATTTCCGAAAACACAGATTTCTATTTGGACCAGGATGGCCGGGTCGTCGTGGTAATCGGCCAGTATGAAGCGGCATATGGCGCGGCGGGACGGTTAGAGTTTATAATTGAATAGGAAAAATTACGTGCCGTAAAATTGCAATTAGCCATAACTCTGATCCGCATCCAACAAAAAGCCGGTGGAGATTTTGTCTCCCACCGGCTTTTTGTAATGATATGGGCGTCTAATGTGCCGCCCATCTGCTCAAATGCAGACTTTTCCATGAGATAACCCTCCCATATACTAAAATTCCCTGCAATTCAATCACATCCGGCTGGCTATAAAAATTGTGGGAGAGGTAACTTTCTTACGTTACCTCTCCCGCCCGGGGGACGCTTTTTTGTATTTACCGCAGGAACCCGTCCAGAATTTTCTGTTCGGCCTCCTCTTCCGTCAAGCCCAGCGTCATGAGCTTGAGGATCTGATCCCCGGCAATCTTGCCGATGGCCGCCTCATGGATGAGCTGGGCATCCATGTGGTTGGCCACAATGGCCGGGATAGAGCTGACTTTGGCCTGTCCCATGATGATGGAGTCGCACTGGACATGGCCGAAGCAGGGGGCGTTGCCCTCCACCTGGGGGTAAAACACCTGCACCGACTTGTCCTGGGCCACGGAGCGGGAGATGACCTGGGCGCGGGCCCCCTCCCCCTTCATGATGACGTCCATCTTGCTCTCGGCAAACTGCTCGCCGTGGGTGAGCAGCCGCTCAGTGACCACCGCTTCCGCCCCGGCGTCCAGCTCCACCTTGGTGTAACGCTTGGTGTGGTCTACGCCCCGGATCTGGATGGTTTCCAGCTGGATAGATGCGCCCTCCGCCAGATACACGATGGTGTGGGGGTTCATCACCCGCTGGCCGGATCCCTCCCCCTCGCCGTAGTGTTTTTCCGTGTAGCGCACCTTGGAGCGTTTGCCCACATAGAAGGTATGCACACCATCGTGCTGGGTGGTGTCGCAGCCATCGTTGTGGATGCCGCAGCCCGCGATAATGTCCACGTCGCAGTCCTCACCGATGAAAAAGTCATTGTACACCAGATCGTTCAGCCCGCTCTGGGTGAGCAGCACAGGGATGTGCACGTCCTGGCCTTTGGTCCCCGCTTTGATGCGGATGTCAATGCCTGGCTTGTCCTCCTTGCTGGTGATCTCAATGGTTTCTGTGCTCCGCCGGGAGTCCAGTCCGCCGTCCTTGCGGATGTTATAGGCCCCCTCAGGCACGCCATCCATGCCGGCAATCTGCCTCAGCAGTTCGGTATCCGTCTGATTCATTTCCGGCCCTCCTCTCCCACAAAGGCACACCCGGGCTGGGTGTTGGCCAGGATTTTCGGAAAAATCTCGTCCCGGGCCCCCTGCTCGGACACCAGGCCGTCCGCCACTAACACGATCTCGTCCGCCAGGCCGATGATCCGCTCCTGGTGGGAGATGATGATGATGGTGGATTCCCGCTTGTCGTGGATATAGCGGAAGGTCTCCGTCAGCTTGGCAAAGGACCATAGGTCGATGCCCGCCTCCGGCTCGTCGAAGATCATCAGCGGGGCCTTCCGGGCCAGGATGGTAGCGATCTCAATGCGCTTTACCTCGCCGCCGGACAGGGACGCGTCCACCTCCCGGTCGATATAGTCCGCCGCGCACAGTCCCACCTGGGTGAGCAGCTGGCAGCCCTCGGTGCGGCTCAGAAACGGGTTGCCCGCCGCCAACCCCAACAGATCCCGCACCCGCAGGCCCTTAAACCGGGGGGGCTGCTGGAAGCCGTAGCTGATGCCCCGCTTGGCCCGGTCGCTGATGGACAGGTTGGTGACGTCCTCCCCGTTCCAAAAAATCTGCCCGCCGGTGGGCTTATTTAACCCCATGATGGCCTTGGCCAAAGAGGTTTTGCCGCCGCCGTTGGGGCCGGTAATAACCCAAAAAGCGCCGTCGGGCACCGTCAGGGACACATCCCGCAGGATGTCTTTCTGCCCCGCCTCCTCCTCCACGGAGAAAGCCAGATGTTTTAACTCAAGCATAGTCCATTTCTCCTATTGAGATTTCGCACAGCGAAATCATAGTCTATTTATATGGTTTCCACAGTATACCATAGCAGGATTCTCTTGTCAAGGCAAAAAACATACCATTCTACTATGTTTTATGGGTTTTCTCGCTTTCCCATCCCAATGGCAAATCTGCCCCCTCCTACATAGAATAAGGGGCAAAGGAGGTGTGAACATGGAAGAAATGAACCCATGCTCTGTGACAGATCGGGAGGTTTTCCAGCGGGTTTGGCAGCGGGTAATGGCGGGCCGGGATGACAGTCCGTGTCCTTTTGGGGCACCGCCCTCCAATATGCAGGGAGACTTGTCCTGCGATTGTCTGGATGCCTTGATCCGCCAGCAGCGCACGGGCTTCCCCCAGGAGTGCGAGCGCCAGCCCCAGCCGGCCTGTTCCACGGATCAGCAGATGGGCTGTCAGCCTGCGGAAGAACCCTCAGAAACAGAGTCCCCCGCGCCGGAGTCCCCGGCGGAACAGCCCCCCATAACGGAAACGCCCGTGGAGGAACCGCCTGCCCCGGAACAGCCGGAGGCGGAGTCCCCGGCCATGGCGGAAGCGCTGCCCCAGGCAGACGGCCCCGCCCAGGGGAATGACCTGCCCCAGCTTTGGGAGGAACCCCAGGAAACCACCGACCGCACAGCCCGCCTGCGCCGCCAGGTGATGGAGGCGTTGGAGGGATGGCAGTTCTACCGCTACCTGGCCCGCAAGGCCCGGGCGGCGGACGCCCGCGTACTTAACGGCATGGCAGGGGAGCTGCACCGCCATGCCCGGAAGCTGTCCGCATCATACTTTTTGCTTACCGGGCTGCGGTACTGGCCCAGCGAGCTGCTGTCCGCCCCAGCCATTCCCTCCTATTGGGGGGCACTGCGGACACGGCACCAGACAGAACAGCGCCAGGAAACGGCCTACCGTACGGCGGCGGATGATTGGGATGATCCCGATCTGCTGGATCTGTACACGGAGTTGGTTGATGCCTGCCAGCACCGTGCCCGCCAGCTGCGCACCTTGTTGGAGCAGGGTATGTCCTAAGCACAGACAAGGAAAAGGGAGGCGCTTTTTACAAAGCGTCTCCCTTTTTCCCGTTTGTTATGCGGAGATTGTTGGGATTATGCGTACAGCTCGATGAGCTTCTGGAGGTGCTCCCAACGGGCCATAGCGGCCTCCTCGTTCTGTTTGAACAACTCGTCGGCGCGCTCGGGGAAGGAGCGGGTCAGGGAGCTGTAGCGGGCCTCGTTCAGCAGGAACTCCTGATAGCCGCCCGCGGGGGCCTTGCTGTCCAGTGTGAACGGGTTCTTGCCCTGGGCCTTGTTGGCGGGGTTGTAGCGGAACAGGTTCCAGTAGCCGCAGGCCACGGCCTTCTTCATCTCACTCTGGCAGTTGGCCATGCCGCCCTTGATGGAGTGCATCTCGCAGGGGCTGTAGCCGATGACCAGGGACGGGCCGTGATAGGCCTCGGCCTCACGGATGGCCTGGAGGGTCTGGTTCGGGTTGGCGCCCATGGCCACCTGGGCCACGTACACGTAACCGTACTGCATCACGATCTCCGCCAGGGACTTCTTGGCGATAGCTTTGCCTGCGGCGGCAAACTGCGCCACCTGGCCCAGGTTGGAGGACTTGGACGCCTGTCCGCCGGTGTTGGAGTATACCTCGGTATCAAACACGAAGATGTTCACATCCTCGCCGGAGGCCAGCACATGATCCAGTCCGCCGTAACCGATGTCGTAGGCCCAGCCATCGCCGCCGAAGATCCATACGGACTTCTTGTTCAGGTAATCCTTCTGATCCAGGATCTCCTTGGCCAGCTTGCAGGCGTCGCAGTCGCAGTACTTCTCGCCGGCATCCTTCAGCGCCTTCACATGGGCCTGCATCTCGGGAAGCTTGTCGCCAAAAATCTCCGCGCCCTTGGGGCTGTTCATGAACGCCTCGTTTTCATCCAGCGTCATCAGTCCGTCCTCCAGAGCGGCAATATACGCGCGGGTGGCCTCGGCGTTGGCCTCGCCATCGTCCATGGTGTCCAGCCACTTCTGAGCGGCCTCCTTCAGGGGCGCGTAGGTGTGGGGTACCGCAATCAGGGCGCGGGTCTTGTCCGCCAGCGCGTTGCGGATGGCCTTCTGACCCAGGTGGATGCCCAGGCCATGCTCGGCGTTATCCTCGAACAGGGAGTTGGCCCAGGCCACGCCCTTGCCGTCCTTGTTGACGGTATAGGGAGAGGTGGCGGCGGGACCGCCCCAGATGGAGGAGCAGCCGGTGGCGTTGGACACGTACATCCGGTCGCCGCACACCTGGGTGACCAGGCGGGCGTAAGCGGTCTCGGCACAGCCGGCGCAGGATCCGGAGAACTCCAGCAGGGGCTGCTTGAACTGGCTGTCCTTGACGGAAGCGGTGCCCTCCATGTCGGCCTTGGGGGCAACCTTGGCCACCATGTAGTCGAAGGCGCTCTGGCGGGAAGCCTCCTGCTCCAGGGGCACCATGCTCAGGGACTTGGTGGGGCAGATGCCCACACAGACGGAGCAGCCCATGCAGTCCATGGGACTCACGGCCAGGGAGTACTTGTACACACCCTTGCCCTTGCCGGCCTTGATGTCCACAATCTTGGCGCACTCAGGAGCGGCCTTGGCCTCCTCCTCGGTAAGGGCGAAGGGACGGATGGTGGCATGGGGGCAGACATAGGCGCACTGGTTGCACTGCACGCAGGTGTCGGGGTTCCACGCGGGGACGCTGACGGCCACGCCGCGCTTCTCGTAGGCGGCGGCGCCCTGCTGGAAGGTACCGTCCACGTAATCGGTAAAGGCGGATACGGGCAGGCTGTCGCCGTCCATACGGTTCACCGGCTCCATAACATCCTTCACCTGCTCCACCAGCTCGGCACGGCCTTCCAGATTTTCGCCCTTATCCTCGTCCTGAGCAGTGGCCCAGGAGGCGGGCACGTCGAACTTCTTGAAGGCGGTGGCGCCGATGTCGATGGCCTTGTGGTTCATGTCCACCACATCCTGGCCCTTCTTCAGGTAGGAGTGGGTGGCGGCCTCCTTCATATAGCCGATGGCCTCCGCCTCGGGCATAACCTTGGACAGGGCAAAGAACGCAGACTGAAGGATGGTGTTGGTGCGCTTGCCCATACCGATCTCGATGGCCAGGTCGATGGCGTTGATGGTGTACACCTGGATGTTATGCTCCGCGATGTAGCGCTTGGCCACGGCGGGCATATGCTTATCCAGCTCCTCGTCGCTCCACTGGCAGTTGATGAGGAACGTGCCGCCGTCCTTCACGTCGCGGACCATGGGGAAGCCCTTGACGATATAGGCGGGCACATGGCAGGCCACGAAGTCGGCCTTATTGATATAGTAGGGGGCGCGGATGGCCTGATCGCCGAAACGCAGGTGGCTGATGGTCACGCCGCCGGTCTTTTTGGAGTCGTACTGGAAGTACGCCTGCACATACTTGTCGGTGTGGTCGCCAATGATTTTGATGGAGTTCTTGTTGGCGCCCACGGTGCCGTCGCCGCCCAAGCCCCAGAACTTGACCTCGATGGTGCCCTCGGCCGCGGTGTTGGGGGAGGGCTTCTCCTCCAGGGACATATTGGTCACGTCGTCCACGATGCCGATGGTGAACTGGCGCTTGGGCTCAGCCTTGGTCAGCTCCTCATAGACCGCGAACACGCTGGCGGGGGGAGTGTCCTTGGAGCCCAGGCCGTAGCGGCCGCCGATCACGGACACGTCGGTCTGGCCGGCGTTGGCCAGGGCGGTGACCACGTCCAGATAGAGGGGCTCGCCCTGGGCGCCCGGCTCCTTGGTGCGGTCCAGCACGGCGATGTGCTTGCAGGTGGCGGGGATGGCGGCAAGCAGCTTGTCCGCGCGCCAGGGGCGGTACAGGCGCACCTTGATCAGGCCCACCTTCTCGCCGTGGGCGTTCAGGTAGTCGATGACCTCCTCGGCCACGTCGCAGATGGAGCCCATGGCGATGATGACCCGGTCGGCGTCCTCGGCGCCGTAGTAGTTGAACAGCTGATAGTTGGTGCCCAGCTTGGCGTTGACCTTGCCCATGTAGTTCTCGACGATCTCGGGAATGGCGTCGTAGTACTTGTTGCAGGCCTCGCGGTGCTGGAAGAAGATGTCGCCGTTCTCGTGAGAACCGCGCATCACGGGGTGCTCGGGGTTCAGGGCGCGGGCGCGGAAGTCCTCGATGGCCTTCCAGTCCACCATGTCGGCCAGATCCTCGTAGTCCCAGATAGCGACCTTCTGGATCTCGTGGGAGGTGCGGAAGCCGTCGAAGAAGTTCAGGAAGGGAACGCGGCCCTTGATGGCGGCCAGATGGGCTACCGCGCCCAAGTCCATGACCTCCTGGACGTTGCCCTCGGCCAGCATGGCAAAGCCGGTCTGGCGGCAGGCCATGACATCGGAGTGGTCGCCGAAGATGTTCAGCGCGTGGCTGGCCACCGTACGGGCGGACACATGGAACACACCGGGAAGCAGCTCGCCGGCGATCTTGTACATATTGGGGATCATCAGCAGCAGGCCCTGGGAAGCAGTGTAGGTGGTGGTCAGGGCGCCGGCGGCCAGGGAGCCGTGGACGGTGCCCGCCGCGCCGGCCTCGGACTGCATCTCAATGACCTTGACGGGCTGGCCGAAGATATTCTTGCGGCCGGCGGCGGCCCACTGGTCCACATTGTCGGCCATGGGGCTGGAGGGAGTGATGGGATAGATGCCCGCCACTTCGGTGAATGCGTAGGACACATGGGCGGCGGCGGTATTGCCGTCCATTGTCTTGAACTTGCGTGCCATAGGCGTTTTCCTCCTTGTTTCGTACGGATTTCAGCATGAATATGCCGTTGTCTCGAATACGCTCAATAGTCTACCACATTGCTGTTGAATTTGCAATTATTTAATTGTCTTTTTTTCGTCAATCTTTTGCAGGTCCTACTCCTCCACGGTGTAGGCAATGTAGGTCAAATGGTCGCCCAGACGCTCCAGGTTGGACACCAGGTTGATAAACACGCTGCTGGATTCCGGCTTGCACGCCCCCTGGTTCAGCCGCTGGATGTGGCTGTCAATCAGGCGCTTGCGCAGGGCGTCCACGCCATCCTCCACCGCGTTGATCTGGGGCAGCAGCCCGGTGTCCTTGTACAGCACCGCCTTCCTGGTCAGGGCGTACAGCTCCTCCAGCCGGGCGATCATCTCGTCCAGTTCCATATTGACGCTTTCGGAAAATTCCAGGATGTGGTTGATGGTCTTTCTGGTGTACTTGGTGCAGTTGTCCGCGATCTCCGCGATACGCATCACATCCCCCAGATTGCTGTGGAGGTTGGAGATGGCCCGCTCCTCCGCCAGCTTGCTCTGGGCGGACAGTCGGATCAGGTAGCCCTCCATCCCCTGGGCGATCTGGTTGGCCTCGTCAATCAGCCGCTGGGTGGGGGCAATCAGCCCTTTGTCCCGGGCGGCGAAGGACTGGTAGCCGGTGCGGAATGCCTCCATGGCGGTGTCAGCCAGGCGGATCAGCTCCTTGTCCAGCTGGGAAATGGCCAGGGAGGCGGAAGACAGCATACGCTCGTCCAGGTATGTTGTGGTCTTTTTTACCGTTTCCGTCTCCCGGATCATGAGCTCCGACGCCTTTACAAACCAGCTGCAGAAGGGCAGGAACAGCACCGTGCAGGTGACGTTAAAGAAGGTATGGAACATGGCAATCTGGGTAGCTGCGGCGGGGAACCACCGGCGGAAGGTCATGTCCATAAAGCCCGGCCAGCACAGCAGCACCACAAAGAACACGGCGGAGCCCAGGGTGTTGAACAGCAGATGGATCAGCCCCGCCCGCCGGGCGTTGGTGCCGGCGGTGAAGGAGGACATGATGGCGGTGACGCAGGATCCGATGTTGGTGCCCAGGATAATAAACAGCACCTCGTTTCCCCCGCTGCCCACAGTAAGTCCGGCCACCGACATGGCGATGACCACCGACGTGGTGGCGGAGCTGGACTGCACCAAAGCGGTGAGCAGCACGCCGATCAAAAACAGCAGGAAAGGGTTGGTAACCTCTTCAAACAGGATCTGGATGGCATCCCGGTTGACCTTCATGGCGTCGGACATCAAGGCCAACCCGATGAAGATCAGACCCAAACCCGCCAGGATCATGCCAGATTTTCTCATCCCGTCGGTTTTGCATACCATGTCCATCATGATGCCGATGAATACCAGCACCTGGATATAGGTTGTGATGGGAAAGGCGCTGAGGGCGGCAATCTGGGCGGTGATGGTTGTGCCCACGTTGGCGCCCATGATCATGGCCGCCGCCTGGTACAGGTTCATTACACCCACGTTGACAAAGCCCACAATCAGCACCGTAGTCACGCCGGAGCTTTGGATCAGGGCGGTAGCCGCCGCCCCAACCCCCACATTTACCAGCCGTTTGTCGGCGGTTTTCCCAAACAGTACCTTGAGCTTCCCGGTGGCAAGCTGCTCAATATTGGCCGTGAGCAGGTGCACCCCCACCAGGAATACCCCAGTCCCGGCCAGCAGCTGGACGAGAAACATCGATAGCTGCGCAATGGTCATCTGATCTCCTCTTTTCTGATGGTGTGATCGGACAGGAAACAGCGTAGCATATATATGTAAAAAAGAGGCAATGCTGCGGTTTTAACAGCAATGCCTCGCCATTTTATCACCGGCTGGGTCATATTAAACAGATTTGCGCTGTGAAAAAACAGGGTTCGCGCGAACTCACCCATTATGATTCTATCTCATATATATCCTATTTTCGACCGAATGTCAATCCGCATTTTCCATAAATCGTATCCGGCATAAACCCCCGGCCTGCTCAACCGGCAGACCGGGGGTTTGTCAATTTGCTCAGTTCTTGTCCAGCAAGCGCAGGATATACATCCCATCGTGCCAGGTGTCGATGTAGATGTAGCCGCGATCATCCACCACACAGTCCTCGGTGGTGGCGATCATGGGGCCGGGCACGGGCACGTCAAAGAGCAGCTTCTCCGGGTTGGGGGGGATGAAGTAGGCCATCTCTTTGATGTAGTAGGGATCGGACACGTCAAACACCCGCAGGCCCGCGTGGAAGTAGCAGTTATAAACCAGGTTGGGGTTGTCCTGGAGCCAGGGCTTGCCCATGGGCTCGTGGATGTTGTGGGGGCCGAAGGGGCCGGGCGCCCCGATGCCGCAGTCATTAAAGTTGGGGTAGGGGAAGCCCTCGGGCACCTCGGGGTAGGGGAATTCCGCCACCAGGGTGGGATCGGCGGGGTCGGACACGTCGATCATATGCAGGTTGTTCATGGGCTGCGCGCCCTTGTGCACGCCGTTGAGGATCTTGTCCTTGGTGAAGAATGGGAAGCGCTCACCCTCGTTGGTGAGGACGGCGAAGTTCCGCCCGGTGAGGCGCATATAGGTGTGGCACTGGGCGCCGTCGAACTTGCCGGCGAAGGGGGGCTGCACCATCAGCTGGGAGATCAGCTTGGGCCGGGTGGGGTCGGAGATGTCCAGGATGATGCCGCCGCCGCCGAAGTAACCCATATACAGCTCGTTGGGCCGGTCTGGGACGAGGGTGCAGGCGTGGCACATACCCCAGAACTTCTCCGCGTCATGGCCTACAGCATAGGTGCCCTCCACCATGCCGTCCTTGAACTGCTTGGGCAGCCACCAGCGGCCAGCCTCCACCGGGTTGCGGGGGTCGGCGATGTCCAGGATGCGGACGATGAAGCCCACAAAGCCCGGGCACTCGGCGGGCATATAGACGTACCTGCCGCCGTTGTAGGCGAAGCGGTGGACGCCCATGCCGTTGGGCAGGCCGGTGTGCCAGTGGGACAGCAGCTCAGGATGGAGGGGATCCTTCTTCAGATCATAAATCTGAAGGCCGTCGTCCGCGGGGTCGCCGGGCTTGATGCCGTGAAGGAAGGGCACGCCGCCCCCCAGGGCCACGATGAGTTTGTCGTCGGCCACCTGGACCTTGGGGGTGGACTGGGCAAAATAGACATTGGGGTCGCTGACGTAGACGATGCCCACCACCTCGGGCTTGGTGGGGTCGGTGACGTCCACGATGTTCACTCCGGCCCCCTTGAAGGAGCCGCAGTACATATAGTACTTGTCCTCCGTCTTGTACAGGGCCATTTGAAAAGCGTTGATGCCGTTCAGGTCGGAGAAGCCAACTACCTCCAGGTTCTTGATATAGCCCTGGTTGGTCTCGCTTTTGGCGTAAAAGGGTACGGACATATTTAATCATCCTTTCTGCTTGAAATTGGGGAGGGGCACAGCCAAAGCCGTCCCCCTCCCCGGTTTCAAACTAAATTTGCAGATTACTTGCGGCCCACCAGAGCGTCGTCCAGGGGCTTGCCGGCGGCCTTGCGGTACTGGTCGTCATAGGTCTTGACGCGGGTGGGCTTGAACAGCATCAACAGGATGATGCTGACCACACCGGCGACAAGCAGGAAGATGAACGCCGGGCTGGGGTCGGCGTTCCCGCCGTTGTTCGCCGCGTTCATGAACATCAGGCTGGCGATTACCAGCGGGGCGGCGTTGTTCATCAGGTTGGCAATGGGGTTCACTTTACCAAACACGGTGGGGAAGTCCTCAATGCGCCAGTACTGCACCGAGGCGGACACGGTGTAGTTGGAGGAGGCGCCCATGAAGATGCCCAGGATCCACATGGCCGCCACAGTGGGAACCTTGCCGCCGATGGCCCCCAAGATGCCCGCCACGACCATCAGGGCCATGGCGATAATCATGGACTTGCGGGTGCCGATCTTGGTGTCCAGGATGCCCAGCAGATAGCTGCCGGCAATGGCGAAGACGGCGTTGACCATCATGACCATATTGAACTCGTCGCTTCCCGGGGCGATTCCCGCCGCGCCAAAAATTCCGGCTGTCTGGGTCATCATACCCACGGCACCCATCAGCAGGAAACCGGCGGGGATGGTGATGCACCAGAAATCAGGGGACTTGAGGGTGTTGACCAGGCCCCAGACAGAGGTTCTCTTGTTCTCAATCTCGAACTCCATTATGGCCTTGGCCTTCTCCGGGGTCATGGACTGGTCGTTGTCACGGTAAGCGCCCACCTGCTCGGGATAGTCCCGCACCAGCACCGCGCCGATGATCAGGCCGATGCAGATGATGATGAAGAAGGGCATATAGCTGCCGCGCACCACGGGGGCAATGGCCTCCGCGGGCGCGCCCTCCATGGTCATGCCCATCGCCTGACCCAGGAACGGACCCATCAGGGCGTTGCCGACGGGGAACGCGATGGTGACCAGGCCCATGACGGTGCCTTTCCGGCGGGGGAACCACTGGCCGATGAGCACGCCCACCACGAAGGTACACCAGACGATGAGCACCAGGCAGGTGATGAAGTAGAACACCTTCCAAAGGCCGCCCGGCGGGGTCAGCATCACGCCCAGGGAGGCCGCCATGGAAATCACACCCATCACGATGCTCAGGGCGTGCATATTCTTGATCTTGCCGATGAAGGGGGACACGATGATCTGAACCACCACGCCAATGACGGCCGCGATGGTGTAGATCATGGACACGCCCTGCGCGCCCTGTACGGGATCGTAGTAACTACCCAAAGCGTTCATGGGCCAGTTGGTGAAGCAGACCATTGGCCAAGTAAGCCATGAACTGGTAGATCATCAGCATCCAGCCGCGAAAGCCAAAACCTTTTACTTTGTTTTGCATTTGAATTATCTCTCCTCTTTCAATTTCGCACAGCTTACAAACCGCGCCCTTTGCGCGGGGCGGATATGTAACGACAGGTCACTCCGCATCAGGCCCGTTGCGCGGAATGGGGGGCAGAGCTTACCGCATGGTGATGTAGCCGCGGTACTGGGTCAGGTTATCGCTGGAGGCCATGTCGGACAGGAACATACCAACGATATTGTAATTGGGCTTGAGGAAGGGGAACTGGGCCTGGGGGGCCTCCTTGGGATCTTCCTTCGCCCAGTCGGGCTGGGCCATGTTCTTCGTCCCCTCCACAGCGGCAGCGTACCACTCCTCGGGACCGTCGAACCACATCTCCACCAGGCGGTGGAACTGGCAGCCGACTACGTCATGGTAGATCTTGCTGGACACGAAACGGTTAACCTCGGGGCGGTTCTGGAAGTAGGGCACAAAGACCTCCTCAAACCACTTTTCGCCGGTCTTTTCGCAGGGCCAGCGCAGCACGAACTGCCAACGGTAGTTTGGGCCGTCATCGATGGTGCGGCCCGCGCCCTTGTAGTCCTCCTGCCAGTTCATGGGAACATGGGCGAACACGAAGGGGGGCATCCCGTTGTCGCCGCCGGAAGAACGGTGGGCGTCGCCGTCCATGTTCTCGGCGTGGGACAGATCCGTCCCATCATCGGGGATCATGCCCTGCCAGCGCAGAACCTCCACCGGCATCCGCTCGGCAAAGGCGTTGACGTGCATCTCCGGGGCCATCTCGTTGACCATCCAGTAGTGCTCGGTCATCTGCATCCGGCGGGTGCCGAAGCGCTCCCCCTCGGGCGGGGTGGGCAGGGCGTTGTAGAAGGCGTACTTGTTGCAGTACGGGGTAAACTTGCCGATGCTGTCAGGCACATGGACGTTGTACAGCCAGTGCTGGAGACGGTGGCGGTACTCCTCGCGGACGCAGTCCACATAAATGACGCTGCGCATGGGGCGGTACTCAAAAGCCATTGTCATATCCCTCCTAAAATAATTAATTCACTAATCAACACTCCGTCCTGGAATTCTGGATGCGGGACACCGTTTTACTCGGGGGCGAATGCATCATTCTTAAAGAGTGCCGGTGGATAGGACCGGTACTTACAAAAACGGAAACTCCTCCGTGTCAACAGCTATCGCACCACATGGTTGGTCAGCTTTACACAAAATATATATTAAATGTTTTTCATCTATGTGTGAAATGTCAAAAGTGAATGGCAGGTATGCGAAATCGGTTTAGATGCCTCAAAAAACAACATCCTGCTCTGTTTCGAACCCCGTGAAATACCGGCAATTATTGAATATAGCCAAAAGCGCGGCGCATTATATGTTAATTCTGACGTTTTTGACCACCTTTTCACATATCAGCTATGCAAAAAATAGATTAAAGGCTGTGACAAATGACGAATTTTCTGTTATAATGCGGCTTAAATCCACAGGAAAGGATTTGGCAGAATGACGCTGAACCAGTTAGAGAGCTTTGTTGTGCTCACCCAGAGGCTGAGCTTTACCCAGGCCGCCGAGGATCTGTTCATCTCCCAGCCCGCCCTGAGCCGGATGATCTCCGCACTGGAGCAGGAGCTGGGCATCCAGCTCTTTTACCGCAGCTCCCGCAGCGTGTCCCTTACCCCGGCGGGACGGGCCTTTGCCCGGGAGTGCCCCCGGATTCTGGAAAGCTACCGCACCAGCCTGGACGCCGCCATGCTGGCTCAGAAGGGGCTCCGAGGCCGCGTCATCATCGGAATCCTGCGGGATACCTTTGACGCCAGCGCGGTGCGGCTTTACCAGCGGATGGGCGAGGAATATCCCCAAATCCATGTCGTTTTTCAGGAGTACAGCCATTCCGACCTGATCCGCGCCCTTATGGCCGGGGATGTGGACGCCATCATCAACATGGGGGAAGCCCTTCCGCCGGATGAGCTGGAAACCATCACCCTGCGGCGGGACAGGCAGTGCGCAGTGGTGCCGGCCCACTCCCCCCTGGCCAAGATGCGCAGCCTGCGCATGGAGGATTTGAAGGAGGAAAATTTTGTGGTGATGTCCCGCACGTCCTCCCTGCCCGGATATGGGCTGGTGTGGAAAATGGCGGCGGATGCCGGCTTCACGCCCAAGGTGGTGGCGGAGGCCAACTATGTGCCCAGCCTGCTGATGCTGGTGGCCTGCGGCGTGGGGGTAAGCACACTGACGGACAGCCTGGAGTACCTCTCCCAGGAGGATATGGTGAGCTTCATCCCACTGGTGGGGGTTCCCCTGTCCTGCCACGCCTTTGCCTGGCGCAGGGACAGCCAGAATCCCTCCCTGCCCTTCTTACAGGATGTGGTCAGGCGGGGGCTGTCCACCGATGGGAAGTAACTTACAGAGCGCAAAAGGGCGGTCCGGACTGGCAGTCCGGGCCGTTTTCCTGTCCAAAAATAAATTTCAAAAAATAAAATTAAAAAAGTGTTGACAAACCGCGTGATATCTGTTATTATCTTTCTTGCGCTGAGGGACACAGCATATACACAAAAAGCACACAGGGTATAGCTTAGCTGGGAGCACATGTCACCAGTAAACGGCCCCGAATTTGTTCCGAAAGTTTGGAAAATCAACAGTTGACAACTTGCAGGAAATGTTCTATAATAGGCACCGTTGATTGAGGGATTAACAGGTAACGGCCCAGAAAAGTTCTGGAAAAAGTTCATATGGGGGTATAGCTCAGCTGGGAGGGCAACCGACCAGTAAAACCACCCGCAGAACATGACAACTGAATAACGCAGAAATCCAGTAATATCAAGGGTTTCAAGACCATGGGGGTATAGCTCAGCTGGGAGAGCGCTTGAATGGCATTCAAGAGGTCAGCGGTTCGATCCCGCTTATCTCCACCAGGAAACATGGGAACCATGTGAGGGAAAAGACTTCAAATCATAGGATTTGAGGTCTTTTTTCTTGCCTTTTGTTCAACCCTAAATGATTTATCTTTTATCCTAATGCCATTTGTACCAGAACGATACCAGAATGAAGATTTGACGGCTTGCCGCTGGATGGATTTCAACGGCACAGCCTGTCATTTATTGAAACTGGCCCGCTTGAAATTCTGGCACGTACCAGAATTTGCGGGAACACAGCAAGTTCTCTATGTCATCAGCGAGAGCGTGAGATTTTGAAGGTCTTTCTAAACTTTTCTGCGGCGGCCTGCCGCACTTCCTCTTGGACGTGTAAATAATGCTGGGTCATTTCCATGTCGGCGTGGCCCACCATGCTCTGAATGGTCTCCATGTCCACGCCTAAAGCCTGGAGCTGAGACACATAGGTGTGGCGGCAGCTATGGGGCGTCAGCATACGGACACCGGGTACTTTGAACAGGGCGTTGCGGTACTTGTCCCGGAAATGGCTGGGATTCACGGGCTGTCCAGCAATAGGGCTTTCCCACACGAATTTTCCGGCCTGTTCCCGGAGGAACACGGCACAGGGC
>CAJTVM010000012.1 GCA_910579595.1 uncultured Oscillospiraceae bacterium | reverse complement strand
ACAACGTGGTCTTCCCCGCCCTGGACATGATCCTGGCCATCGCTTTCTTCGGCAAAGTCGGCCTCGCGTATTTTGATTATAAGAAACATGGCCAGTTCGAGTGGGCGGGCCCGGTGATCCTGTTCGCCTGCCTGGTGTTCGTCCTCACCGCCCCGCTGTACATCTGGACCATCGTGGGGCTGTGATCACTGCCCTGCCAGCTTCATCAGCCCTTTTTTGAGACAGGTGGACAGCTCAATGCGCTTGGTCTCGTCCATATCCTCAAAGGCGATGAGGGCGATATTGCCCAGCCGTCCCAGAATCTCGCCCTTGCCGAACTGCTTATGTACCACCTCGGCCCCGGCCATGAAATCCTCCATCCGCTTCGCCAGCTGGGCCGGGGTGGGGCCGTCCTCGTAAACGGGGCGCTTGGCCTTCTTGGGCTTGGGCTGGGGGTTAATCTGAGGCGTGGGCTGGGGTTCCATAATAGTGGTTTCCTGGCCCAGAAGCTGGTCGATGAAGGTGCGGCCCGCCGCCATGGGTTCACCAAACCGGCTCTCGTAGCAAAGCAGATCCAGCTCCCGTTTGGCCCGGGTGGCCCCCACGTAGAACAACCGCCGCTCCTCCTCCAAAGCGGCCCGTCCCTCGTCATCGTGGGGGAACGGGTCGGATGGAAAAGTGCCGTCCACCGCGTCGATGAGGATCACCCGGTCATACTCCAGCCCCTTGCTGGCGTGGATGGTAGAGAGCACAAAGGGGCAGCCCGGATCAGGCTCCATGCCCTCAATGGTGTCCCGCAGCTCTTGCAGCCGTAGGAGGAACGGCCCGGTGGCCGGGGTTTGATTGGCCAGGGACAGCAGCACGTCCAGCCTGGACGTGTCCATTTTCTGCTCCCGCAGATAGTCCCCGTAGCCCATGAACTTCACCAGCCGCTGGATGGCGGCGAAGCTGGTGAGCTGGGGGATTTTCGAGTAGTGGGTCTGGAGCGCCCGCACCTTCCCGTACTGCCAGGGCTCCAGCCCCTCGTTGGCCAACAGGCGGTCGAACACCGTCTCGTCCGTGCCCATCCCCCGGAGCATCCCGGCCAGGATGGGCTTTTTGATTTTCAGATCCAGCTTGTAGTAGAACCGCAGAAACCGCTCCCAGTTGGCGTCATCAAAGGCGAACTCCAGCATATCGGTGACGTCCCGGACGATGGGGCTGGTGAAGAAGAAGCCCTCCCGCTGGCGGCAGGCATAGGGAATGCCCTCCTGCTCCAGCAGGTCGATGAGGGGTAGGGCGCTGTCATTGTTGCGGTAGAGGACGGCGGTCTGCTCCTTGCAGTTTTGCGCCACCTTCAGCAGATAGTTGTACTGCCGGTTGTAGTCCGCCAGCGCCACCTTCCGGATGGGCGCACCCTGGGGGTTGTCAGTGCGCATATGCTTGGGGCGGCGGCTCTCGTTGCGCCGGATGAATGCGTCCGCCGCCTCCACGATGGACTTGGTGGAACGGTAGTTGGTCTCCATCATCAGCACCTTGGCCCCCGGCCACACCCGCTCAAATTCCAGCAGGGCCTGGGGCCACGCCGCCCGGAAGCCGTAGATGCTCTGATCCTCGTCCCCCACCATGAAGATGTTGCGGGATTGGGAGGCCAGCAGGCGCAGGATGGCGTGCTGGATCTTGGAGGTGTCCTGAGCCTCGTCCACGCAGACATAGGGCCAGCGGCGCTGGAAATGCTGCAAAATCTCCGGGTGCTGCCGGAAAATGCGGTAGGTGAACACCATCTGATCGTCGAAGTCCATGAGGCGGTGCTTCAGCAGAAATGCCTGATAACCCTTGTAGACGGACGGAAAATCCATGCCGTCCACCTGGTGGGCGTCCACCGACCCGTCGGTGAACATCATGTTTTTGCAGTAGGTGATGTGGGTGCGGGCCTCCTTCACCTGCTGATCCGGGGGATAGCCGCCCCCGCCCTTGGACAGCAGCTCCCGGATCACAGCGTTGATGCGGGCTTCATCGTCCGCCAGAGCGAAGGGTTCCGTGCCCTTTTTCCCGGCATAATACCGGATGGCCACCGCGCACAGGCCGTTGATGGTGCGGAAGGTGAGCTTGTCCGCGTATTCCTCCCCGAAAAAGCGGACGAACCGGGCTTTCATGTCACGGGTGGCGGCAACGGTGTAGGTGACGGTGAGGATGTTCTCCGGGCGGATGCCCTTGCAGTAGATCATGTAACCCAGGCGGGTGACCAGCACGGTGGTCTTGCCGCTTCCCGGCACTGCCAGGAGCAGCACCGGGCCGTCCGTTTGCCGCACCGCCGCCTCCTGCTGGGGGTTCAGGCGGACGCGGTATTGGGTTTTGAATTCGCTGTAGGTCATGGGCCCGCCTCCGCTTTATCTGCACAAATGCCCCCGGTACAGAACACCGGGGGCACTATTATACCATAGGAAGAAGGGATTCACAATTTTTATTTGGGACTTTGTCGCGTCCACCATCCTGGACGAGTTGCTGGACTGGGCGTACAGCCAAGCGGTGGGCTTCCTGGGCGCGTTCTTCGCCCTGATGGGCAACATGGGGGTGGAGCTGTTCGACCTGCCCTGGGTGCAGGCCCTGGTGGCATTTTTCAACCAGCTGGGCTGGGCCCTGTTCGGGGTGAGCCTGGTGGTGGCCTGTTTCGAGTTCGGCATTGAGTATTCCTCGGGCCGGGGCAATCTCCGGCACACCGCCATCAACTGCCTCAAAGGGTTTCTGGCGGTGAGCCTGTTCTCCACCGTCCCCGTCCGGCTGTACGCCTTGTCCGTGTCGCTGCAGGCCAGCTTCACCGCCAGCATCACCGGCCTGGGCACCAGTATCGGGGCCGTGGGGCAGAATATCATCACCAAGCTCACCACCCCAGGGGGACTCATCGCCTCCGGGGTGGATTTCATCTTCGGCGGGCCCGCCTTCAACCCCATCATGATGCTGTTCTGCGTGATTTTGATGGCCTATGCCGTGCTGAAGGTGTTCTTCGCCAACCTGAAGCGGGGCGGCATCCTGCTGATCCAGATCGCGGTGGGTGCGCTGTATATGTTCAGCGTCCCCCGGGGCTACACGGACGGCTTCACCCAGTGGTGCAAGCAGATCGTGGGGCTGTGCCTCACCGCCTTTCTGCAAGCCACCATTTTAACTGCGGGGCTGATGGTGTTCAGCGACCACGCCCTGCTGGGGCTGGGGCTGATGCTGTCCGCGGGGGAGGTGCCCCGGATCGCCGGGGCCTTCGGGCTGGACACCTCCACCAAGGCCAGCCTCACCTCCGCCGTCCATACGGCGCAGATGGCGGTGAGCACCACAAAGGTCATCGCCTCGATCATCAAATAAATACGGAAAGGAAACGGCCATGATAAAACAGTCTGATATTTTGCAAAAACGGCTGGATCGGAACTACAACGATTACCTGGCCCAGCTGCGGGGAAAGACCGCCGACGAGCTGATCGCGCTGGCCCCGGAGATCACCGCCGCCCAGCAGCTCAGGGAGGAGCTGGTACACGCCTGCACGGAGGAAAGCATAGCGTACCTCCTCCAGTTTGACGATCCGCTGGCTGAACTTCGCGGTTACTGGGAAGCTGAGATCACCGGCTATGACCACAGCGGAGAGATCGGGCATATGCTTTGGGAAATCCGGGACAGGGGGCTGGATATTGGCGATGGTCATCCCATGAATGAACAGGGCCAGCCTCCCGGCCCCGCTATGGAGGGGCCATGCTGACCATGGGAAGCCTCTTTGACGGCATCGGCGGCTTCCCCCTGGCGGCGGTACGCAGCGGCATCACCCCAGTCTGGGCCAGCGAAATCGAGACGTTCCCCATCCAGGTGACAAAAAAACACTTCCCCAACATGATCCATGTGGGGGATATCACCAAGCTGGACGGGGCCAAACTGCCCCCGGTGGACATCATCTGCGGGGGCTCACCCTGTCAAGATCTCTCTGTGGCATCCCCCACCCGGGCAGGTCTTGCGGGAGCCAGATCCGGCCTGTTTATGGAGCAAACACGCATTGTAAAGGAGATGAGAGCGGCAGATGTACAACGCGGACGGACAGGTGTGTCTATTCGCCCAAGATTCCTATGCTGGGAAAATGTGCCAGGCGCCTTCAGCTCGGGCTCGCCCAAGGGGGAGGACTTCCGGATCGTCCTCGAGGAGATCTGTAAAATTAGTTGCGATACCGTTCATGTCCCTCGACCTCACCCCTGGCCATGGCAATTTGCTGGGCGAATACGAGTGGGAGATTCTTTCTCCCTGGCTTGGAGGGTCTTGGATGCTCAATACTGGCCCCGCACCCCGCAACGCAGAAAACGTATATACGTTGTCGCAGATTTTGGAGGACTCACCGCCCCGCAAATATTATTTGAGCCGGAGAGCCTGCCTGGGTATCCTGCGCCGGGCCCGGGAGCGGGGCAAGCCCCTGCCGCCCCAGCTGGAGATGGCGTTGAAGGCCCAGGCGGGGCTGACGGTGTACATCACGCCAATCCCGGATGCCGGGGCGGTGACGGCCTTTGCGGCAAATCAGAGGGATGAAGTCCGGGATCTGCACGATGTAGCGGGAGCCCTGGCGGCGCAGCCAGGGATAAAACAACAGACTTTTGTGGCAGAGTGCCTGAACCCCTGGGACACCCAGCAGACCCGTGTCTTTACGCCGGAGGGCACCGCGCCCACCCTGGCGGGGGCCGATGGCTGCGGCGGGCGGAACCCCGGCGGGCTGGTATTCGATGCCGGTGCCGATGGGGATGGCGCCTGTCTCACCCCGTGGGACACCCAGCAGGCCCGGATCACCGCGCCGGGGGGCGTGTCCCCCACCATCAACAGCGGCGAGGCCAAACCGGGCGGGTTAGTGTTCGCCGCGGGTTTCTGTGCCGGGGCGGGGCCGTCCGCCGGGAGTATTGGCTACCACGAGGAGGTGGCCCCCACTTTAACCAGCGGAAATACAATGCTATCCATCCTGTGTTTAAATGACCAGGGCGGCAGCGTCATGGAATGTTCGGAGGATGTCTCGGGGACATTGCGGGCACAGGAACATGGGCATCAGCCGCTAATTTTTGAGAATCACGGGATTGATGCGAGATATACTGGCCCTCACAAGGTCGCGCCCACCTTATCTGCCAGGGCTGGCACAGGTTTTTCTGAACCTCGTGATGATGATATAGATTTGCACGATTCACTCATGAACTGAGACGTAAAGCGAGGGAAGAGCTTCTTTCAAAAACAAA
Source organism: uncultured Oscillospiraceae bacterium (assembly GCA_910579595.1). Taxonomy (GTDB): domain Bacteria; phylum Bacillota; class Clostridia; order Oscillospirales; family Oscillospiraceae; genus Enterenecus. Next base: position 40,854 of record CAJTVM010000012.1, on the reverse strand, counting down.
GACTCTTCCCTCGCTTTTTTAGCAGCTACAAAATACCTAAATTAGTTAAAAATGATATTCCAATTGATTTCTGGACCAAAGCCTATCACAACACATCAAAAGAAAACTCCGGCGTACATTCACGCATCCGTTTGCAGGCCCTCAAAAATGTCTCTATATTCCTCCGCAGCATCCCAATTTGCACCGCTGAGATTCGCTTTTGATAACATCTGAATAATACCTGGGTCACTCAAATCAAAATTTGCCATAAAAACACCCAGCAGTGTCGCATTTTCCATGGTGCAGGTTCCGGATATTATAGTACGATCGAACTCAGCGTATGAAAGATCTGCATTTTCAAAATTCACTCCGTGTAGTCTTGCTCCAGTAAAGTTAGCATTTGCCAATCGAGCAGCTTTGAAAGAAACATTTTCTATAGTGGCATATGAAAAATCACAATTTCTCAACATGGCATCATCAAAATAGCATTTCTGAAGAACAGCGCTCCTTAATTCCGTTCTAAGAGCACCTCTTCCGATCATTGCATTATCAGCATCTGACACTCCGTCTGCATTAATACCAGAAAAATCGATTTGCTCTAAAGAAGCCTCTTCCCATTTTGAATATGTTAGCTTTGCGTATCGAAAAGTCGAGTTTTGCATTTTCACTTTAATGAATTGCCCTTGTCGCAAATCTGCATAGTCAAAATGACTATGCGACACTGTGCTATCGGCTATCTTAAATGCCGGGGCCGAGTTAGATGCAGCAATCCGCGGCAGATTTAGGTATGAAAAATCTCCTTCGTGTAAACTCAAATTAGAAAACTTTAGTTTTCCTACATACGCATATCTGAAGCTAATGCTTGATGCCGATACATATTTCCATTGGTTCTGTGAAAATTCTGCTCCATCGAAACAGCAATCCGAAATTTTAGCATTTGTAATGTCCATAATTTGAAGCTTAGCGGAGTAAAGCTGTAACTTTCGCAGCTGAATTTCATCGTTGTTAGATCGTCTTGCGTTCTCCTTTTTTGGTGTAGCTATTTTTTCAATTTTGGCAGCATTAAAATAACAATCCGAAAGTACCACTAATTTTTCCAACATTAGTCCGTTCATCTCTGTATTAGAAAAATCGCATTGCTCCATGTGTATTTCCCGCTGCATCACGAGATGCGGAATAGTCTGAAATCGAAATTTATTAATGTTCTTCAGTGTACTATGAGGTTCAAATTGTATATCCATTTGTCTGTCTGCCGAAAATTCAAATAGAATGGCTACCGCTTTTAATATATTTTGACGCGAGCTATCCGACATCTCACTTTTATTGGTATAAGTCAGCGCAGTAATAAGCACATGGATTAAATGTGCAAATGTTTCATGATTTTTTGCAAAAACGTCTAGCCGACCTAACCAAAAGTCCCTAATATTGTCATCCTCACCATCAAACAGATGGTAATGATAAAACAATTGATTAAGGCTCTTAACTCCTTCCTTCCAATTTGAGTGCTCTAAAGGTAAACGCATAAGCTGGTTGGAGATATCCTCTATGGCAAGGAATTCAACAAAGGAACGATGATAGAAACTCAGAACCATAGACTTTTCATCTGCCGCACCAAAAAAAGCTAATAGCAGTTTGGAAGTGGCTAAAGAATTTGAATTGATCCAATCATTAAAAAGCCCTTCTCTATGAGTCGATTTGGCGTAGGCTTTTACTTCATGAATACTAACAATGTTACTATTATCTTTCTGAGCATTTCGTGCAAGCATTGCTAACACTGTGCGGTAATTTTGATACCCTGCAGGGTTGAGGAATTCGCCACTATGCCTCCTGTAGTAAAGGCAATCGATAATCTTATTATAGAGATCTGATGTAGTTCTTATGGCCAAAATAGACTCGTTGCTGTTCTTTTGCAACCACGCAATCAAAAACATCAGCAATGGCTTATCGAATAATTCACGTAGGTGGAGATGTGATTTGACCTCATCGTACTTAAGATCAAGAGAAAACACTTTTTGGAGCTTTTCCCATAGTTTCTTCTGCAGTGGGTCTTTCAACGGGCAAATTTGATAAATCTGTGCGTTGCGCAAATGTTTTGTACATGCAGTAATCAACTGTGTCCGCCCGCTAATTAACACTTTGATATGGCTATTCCAAGAACATTGATCTAAATCCATGATAATTTTTTCAGCCTGGCCCCACACGTCACCCGTAATCTCGTCCAATCCGTCCAAAATGATAATCGTATCCTGTTTGAATTCGTATTTTAGAAATAAGGTTTTCTCAATCCAGGGAAAATTTGAGTGAATATAATCTTGTATAGCTGTTATATTGTTGCCCGAATACTGTACAAATGGAATATTTTTTAATGACACAAACACTGGTGTTACATGCCTCTGTGCCAGACACATAGCAAAATGCTTTAACACTGTAGACTTTCCAGAACCAGGTTCACCATGAATGATAAAAAAACGCTGATCCCCTCCAATAATTTTTCTAAGTTTAACGTCCCAATTGAGTTCACCGTCATCTGGCGCAGATGGGAACACCTCCCCTATGCCCCATTTCATCAGATACTGATCCAAGTCAACAGTGTCAGGCATATTATCAAATTGATAAGATAACCATTTCGCTGTTTCAGATTTAGCCTCTAAGTGGATATAAATGCGCCCGGCATAAATGTTCTCTCCGAATACTTTTTCGCGTTCCCACTGAAGTAATTCTTTACAGTAATCATGCTTGATTTTTAGGTTTCGGTTATACTCCGCCATTGGCGTCTTTAGTTTATCAACCAGCGACGAATATTGATCCAAGTGCTCCGCATATTCCACTTCCACAGCATTGGAAAAATAGCGAGGCCATGTCTCCCGAAACTGATTGACAATGTACTCATTTTCTTTTGCAACACTTTGGAGCGACTCGCACAAAATTTCCAAGAAACACCCTGCCACCGCAGATTCTCCAGGAGACTCAAAAAATTTTAAATCAATTGTATATGTTCCAAGTTCATTAAAACATGCTATAGTTTTCTCCTTGAGTTTGCGCTTATTCCATTCTTTGTTTAGCTGGAGATCGTTTAACCCTTGACGACCTGCCCACGACGCAAAACATAGCCATGCAGACAAAGTACTTCTTGTGAGTAGTTTCCACATAAGAGTTTCGTCGTCCTTTAAAGGCAAAATTGGACGCAGACATGTTGCGGCAAGTTTTGCAACTGCAAGGCCAATGTTTCCTTCTGCGAGTTTTTCCATGCTGTCGATGAAACCGTCCATCATATCGGGCAGATTTTCTTTAAATGATGGAAGCTCAACGGTACTTCCCGATAATCTGTATTCCACAAATATCTCCACGCTTTCTATATATCTAAGTTCTCTAGGATTTAAGTATAGCTAATCTTAACATTAAACTTTTATCATATTGAAAATAGGTTAGGAAAAACAGTCTGGTTTTTGAGTTGTGCTGATATTAAAATGAATTGTGTGATGTTTGTTTTTCAATGGGAAGCTACTGCCAATTTAGAGGAGGCACCGTAATGTCAAATAGGACTCTACGATTTCGTGCCGTGACATTTCGCTTTGTTACAGGCTCAAAAGCTACTTGCCCAAAATACATGATCACTGATAACTGTATTCCTTTTTTCAGAGCTAATCAGTGGCTCGAATTAAAAAGTATCCGAAAAGCAAGCACAGGGCGAGAATACGCAAAAAAGCTGGCCACGTTCCTTAATTGGCTTGATAGCCATAGCATATCATACGAAAACGCAACGAATCATCATGTGCGGCAATTTTTACATCATTTGATCTTTGGCGATATATTAAACGGAAAGCTATTAACATCCCAGGCCTCAGTGGGCAGTTCAACCCTTCAAGGGTATATTACGGTCATAACTGGATTTCATAAATGGTTAGACGACATCAGCCAAACAGATATGCTCTGGAAAAGCAAGCGTTTGTGTGCAAACAAATCGTTTCTATATGGTCAAATATACAACTACGAATACAGATATTTGGTGGATGGATATGCCGCTATGCTGAAACCGGGCCGCGACTACTTCAAATGGTACGATAAAGCGACAAAGAACGCTCTCTGTAAAAACTTCTTAACTCTGCGGGATGAGGCTGTTTTACGTTTAACTTTTGAGGGATTTCGAATTGATGAAGTTTTGAGCATCACACTCAACAGTTATAATGCAACAGATCGTTTCGTCCAACCCACAAGATCAAAGGGCCGCACTAACGCCAGCGATAGCAATAACCAGTTGAGATTTGTTGCGCTCCCAGAAGAAACCTGTGCCATTATTAATAGATATATTCAAACTGAGCGGGCGACTGCTGAGGTGGAAAGCGGGCGGCTTAGTCAATACTTGTTCATAAATCTAAACTCAGGCAAGTCTCAAGGAACCCCTCTCCGTTATCACAACTACCTAAAAATTTTGAAAAGATGTGCAGAGCGTGCAGGTCTTGACGCCAGCAAGATACGCACACATAACGGAAGAAGCACAAAAGTAATGGAGTTTCTTGAACACCAATCTCTCCATCCAGAGGATAACATCACAGATGAGATTATCCGGGCAAGCTTCGGCTGGCGTAGTTTTACTTCTGTTGACCACTACCGCGATCATAATAACCAAATCATTGCAAAAGCAGTAATGGAAAAATTACATGAGGGTGATGGATGAAGTGGCAAAAGCAAAACCTCTCAATGATATGCAGCGATATGCCGCCTTGAACTCCATGAAGGGATTCACCAGTTTGGCAGAAATCACAAAAGAGGCTGGTATAAAAAGTGTTATAGAATATATGCTGGAGGATACATCCGCATTAGAGCAATATCTCTCCGCAATGGCTGCAGCAATTACCCTTCAACGAAAACAGATATCCCATAATGCACTGATTTTATCAATATTCCATAGTGAAATGGCATCGCTAAATATGTATGGTGAGGAGTTCAAATCGATTTTACTTGATATAGTAGAACGAGAGCGTAAAATTCAACATCGGACATTCATAGCAGAAAACAGCACCCAAATCAATATCCATAGTGATATTTGGAAACTATATGAGCAGCATGGCAGCATTCTGCGCCTTAAAACAATAGATTTTACAAAAATACGATCCAAACCCTTGCGCTATGAGATGAAATATTACCTTCAATATATCTTTCTGAGCAGAGGAAAAATTAGTACCTCACTTTTTTGCTGCCAGTATATGGCCCTTAACACATTAATAGAAACCAATCCAAGCATTAAATACTTTGCTGACATCACAGAGGCTGATGCAAGGACACTGGTTCTTGCGCTTGAACATAAAGCGAAAGATGATGGCACCCCTTTATCGCAATACTATATAGCCAAAGCTGTAAATAGCGTAAAGCGTATTATTGAATACTTAATGGGACCTCTACGAAGTGGAGATATCAAAACGCCTAGGCCATGTCTGAATCCATTTGCAATTATTACGTTCCACAATTTGCGACAGTACAATACTCCAACAACCATAATACCAGAAAAAGTGGTTGAGCAACTTGGCCGATATTCAAATGAACTGCCCCCACTTCATAGGTTGCTGTATAATATATTTGCAAATACAGGCCTGCGTCTTAAGGAAGTATTCTTTTTAGAAGAAGATTGTATTGAGCCATCCCGATACCCTGGAATATTTCAACTGAAGTTCAAACCCCATAAGGTTCTTGCGGCAAGACGCAGGCATAGTGCTGGTGATTATCACAGAATCATGATACCACAGAACTTAGCTGATGAATTGTCTGCACATATCTCCGCCACCCGTTCTATAAGAAACTCCGTGGGCTCTTCGTACATTTTTCTCAGTGAAAGACTGGGCTATGCTACAACAGTCATGGATTCTCAGCCGTTTATCCGAAGTATACGGCATATTATTAAAAAACACAACATCTGTGGCGATGATGGTGAATTATGGCACTTTACCAGCAGACAATTTAGAAAATCCATTGCAGTAAGATTAATAGAAAATGGAGCTACAACAGCGGAGTTAGCATATTGGCTTGGACATCTTTGTAGCGATACGGCAGCAAAATACTACGCTGAAGTCCGTAAAATGAAATTAGCTGAACTCAACACAAAATTTTTCTTGACGAAATTTGATTTGATTATCTCCAATGAACAACTCGAAAAGTACACCGAGGAAGAGCGGAAACTTCTCTATGCAGACTTTAGGCTGGAACAACGGCGCGTTGAACTGGGCTTCTGCATGGCCAAAGCTGCTGGATCGTGTCAGCATAGGAGCAACCTTTACAACTGTGTAAACTGCCGGAACCTATGTACAGGAAAACGATACCTTTCATATTGGACAGGGCTATTAGAGCAGCAAAGAATAATATTTGAGCGTCTAATTTCAGCCTACCAAGCCGATGGAATTCTGCACTATCAGGAATATGCTGAATATAAACAAGAGCTCCGTCTGCTCAAAGGATATGAGAGCATTGTAAAAGCGATCCAAGAAGGGGGTGTCCCTCATGAATAGCGCTGTTGTAGCGGAAACCTTCAGCAAATCCAAGGAAACTGAATATATTAGATTTGCAGAACGATTAGGTGCCGATGTCCGCTTCGCATCAGACAAGTGGGTCTGTGATTCTTTGCGCCGCTCCCCTGCTGAGAAGGCCGGGATGTATACACTTCATTTTGACAGAATACCACTTACCCACAAGGATATGGTCAAGTACTTTTCGATAATCAGCCTAATAAGGAATAAATCTATTGCAACTATAAAGACATATATCTGCGATCTTGTTCGCTTTTTTGATTTCTGGGTGCTGCATAGAAAAAATGCACCTTTACTTACTTGTAATGAATTCGCATCTATTGAGTTTTATCAATATCTCGAAAGCCGTGGATTAGCTGAAGCCACAAACATTGGAATATGGTCATCCATGAGTACATTTTTTAGGACAATGAATGGCTGGAATGGTGAAATACTTAAGAATCCATTCTCAGTATCTCCCTATTGCCGTCAGCGAAAGTACGACGAAAAATATATTCCAGAGAATGTAGCTAATCAACTTGACCATATATTCAAAAAAGATGAGATAGACCTTTATCTCCGCTGTGTCTATTGGATTCTCCGGCTAATTCCATCACGTATCAGCGAAGTTGTTGGGATGCCAATTGAATGTCTAAAACGGTTTGATGGGAAATATGTTTTGTTCATTCCTACATGGAAACAAAATGGCGGATGGAGCAAGCCAGTCACACGAAGTATACACCTGGAGGAAAAGGGGATAGCGGCTTATCTTATTGGTCTTATCAAAGAGCAGCAAGAGGAAGCACGACAACTGCAAAAGCATATGCCAGATAACAAACAAGGCGCATTATTTACTTATCGTCAACGCTACCTCTTCCGAAGGGAAGAACCGTATTATACAAAATTATGTTTTGTAGCTACATGCGATACTGTTCGAACCAGATTTCAGGATATCTGCGTGAGGTATGGAGTTCGAGATCAGGATGGTAGGCCATATAAAGTAACTACACATCAGTTCCGTCATAATGGAATCACTGACCGGCTTGCCGCCGGCTTTACCGCAGCGCAAATCGCAGATATGACCGGGCATCATGGTGATGCCATGATTTGTAATGCCTATGCCCATCTTGACCTGAAGCCAGAAACAATAATCGAAAAGCAGGAATTTGTCTCTGAAGAATCTGGTAGCCGAGATAGCCGATATGTTCTCTTTGGCGGCAGAATCCTGAATATGAATGAGCAATTAGAAAAGCGATTACTAAAAAATCTGCGGGCCCACAGGGTGCGAGGTGGAATTTGTAGCGATATCACCGGCTGCAAAAGCGATATGTGGAACTGCCTGGATTGTAAATTCTTTGTACCAGATGCAGAGCAAAAAGAATACTATATTGAGCAAATTGCGCTGTGGAAAGAAAAACAAGAGCGATTTCAAACGTTCCCACTTATCCGAGAAAATGCTGAACGCAACATTAAACTGTTTAAAAATGTGTTGAAAAAGATAGATGAGGGTGTAACTCCATGACAAAAAGAAAATTGCCCAAATCGCTCATTGAGAAGCAAGCGAGGACTCGAAACAACACCATAGAGATGGTAACTAGTGCCATAATTGAACTGGAAGCACAGGGCTATAGAATAAAGATTCGAGATCTCATAGAAGCTACTGGTTTATCAAGGTCGGTGTTTGCCAAACCACACATCCGCAAGGTGTTAGTGGAGTATGGTATTTCAAAACCTGATTGGATCGAGTCTTCACCTGCACGAAAAAAGGAATCGCGTGATATCGCAACTCTACTTGCAGAAAAGGACGGATACATCCAACGGCTGCTCACTGAAAATGAGCAGATGAAATATGAAATTGAACTTCTACGTGGAAAAATTCATTTACTTATGCACCAAGTAGCTGCAGTAGGTGGCGAAATACTCTAAATACTTACTTTAGCAATTAACACGATTGGGTTTTAAATGTACCCAGTCGTGTTTTTTGATTATAGGTGTAAACCCATTTAAATACAAGTGGTTTGCACCAAAAATATTTCAAAAGAAAGGAAACTTATATCATGTCAAAAGAAAAGGTAAGAAATACAGGCGGTAACAATCTGCCGTTAGTGGCCCAGGATGATCCGCAGGTGTTCTGCATCACCGGCAACGCCATCGACCGCCAGCCGGAGAACGGCGGCAACGGTCTCGGGGTGCAGGAGGACGTGGCCTACACCCTGACCGCCACCGACCACCACGCCGTCTTCGCCCGCCAGCGGTGCGACAAATTCCAGGAGGGCGGCGTGGCCTCCACCCAGAGCTCCCGCCAGCGCAAGGACGCTACGGATCTCGTCTATCAGGAAGCCGCAGCAGTGGAAGTACCCCTCCTGATCAGAAGGCTAACCCCCCGGGAATGCGAACGTTTACAAGGGTACCCCGATGATTGGACCGCCCTGCCCGGCGCAGCGGACTCGCCCCGGTACCGGGCGTTGGGGAACTCAGTCGCCATCCCGTGTGTGGAGTACCTGATGCACGGGATGGCGTTAGTTTTGCGGGCGGGATAACTGTTGGTATTGCTTCGTTTTCACCAAAATCTTCGTTGCTTATGGTGAATAGCTTTGCGGCCCGGTTGTGGGTATACTTGCCCTTACCAAAGCGCGGAAGGAGGACATAAAATGGCAGAAAATCAAAAAAATCTGTGCGCCATGATCCCGGCAGAGCTCCACAGCCGGGTGCGGGCGGCGCAGGAGCAGGCCGGGCTGACGCTGGGCGCGTACATGACCCGGCTACTGACCGACTACTACGAAAGGGGAGCTGAGAAAATGGAAAAAGGGATGCGTACCATGGCCTTCCAGATGCCGCAGGAGATGTTTGACCGGCTGAAGAAGCTGCTGGAACAGGAGAGCCTCCGCACCGGCAAAAAGGTGAGCCAGAAGGAGTTCGTGCTGGGGCTGATCCAGCGGGCGCTGGACGAGGCGGAACAGGAGGCGGGCCATGGCGCTGACCTGGGATGACAAGAGCCGGAAGGATCACTCCGGCCAGACTGTCAGCGTGAGCTACCGGGCCGAAGTCCCCCACTGGGGCGAGGCCAGCGTCCACACCCACATCCACCACCCCGGCGAGGTGTTCCTGGAGTGTCTGGCACTGGGCATTGAGAGGCACCCCCTGGGCCGGGTGGAGCCGCTGGACGCGCTGAACCCCGCAGAGATTGCGCTGATGCGGACGCTGAAAGAGCACGCGGTGTGGTGCCTGGACGCCATGGCCGCCATCGGCGGCGCGGAGGGCTGAGATCATTACAAGAGGGCGGCAGCCTGCCGCCCTCCTCCTGTTCTGTCAGCCCTTCCGGGGCGGCTTCACATTCACATCCGGGGACACCGGCCCCTCAATGGCCCCATGCACCGCTTCAAAGCCCTTGATATTTTCCCGGATCAGCACCAGGACGTGACTATTGATAGAACGGCCCTCGTAGTCCGCCACATACCCCAGCTTTTCCAACATCTCCTCTTCGATCCGAATGGAAACGCTCTTGACTGCCATAGGATCATCCCCCCACATAGATATATTGTACGTTTATTTTATATCCATGCTGTGATATAATCCCTTGATTGGATATGCTGTATATCTACAAAATAAAGGTGGGGGACAAGATGAAGGTTGCTGTCATCGGCTCGAGGGGACTGCACGTGGATCATCTGGGGGACTATCTCCCGGCTGGTGTGACGGAGATTGTGTCTGGCGGGGCGCGGGGAATCGATACCTGTGCCAAAAACTATGCCCTGACCCACAGCTTAAAACTCACTGAGTTTCTGCCGGAGTACGGCAAGTACGGCAGGGGCGCGCCCCTGCGCCGGAACATCACCATCATTGAGTACGCGGACACCGTCCTGGCCTTCTGGGACGGGAAATCCAGGGGGACAAAATATGTGATCGACAACTGTAAAAAACGAAATATCCCTGTGGCGGTGTACCAGCCCGCCGCGGGATCGGAGGGGGATCAATTCCAATGTACATCTATCCCAACAACCTGAAGGCAAAGCCCACCCTGTGGCTGTGGGCGCTGCGGGACGTGGCGGTGATCGGCGTGGGTTTCATCCTGTCTGTATTGGCCCTGGCCCAGCTGGGGCTGGTGCCGCCGCTGATCGCCACGGTGCTGTACGCCTTCCTCAGCATCCGGCTGGAGGACGCCAGCATCCTGGACTTCCTGCGGTACGCCATGTGCTTTTTATTTTTGAAACAGCAGTATTTTGAATGGAGGGAATCTGAATTTTGAACCGAAAACAGAAAAAGGAGCTGCGGGAGCGCCAGTCCACCCGCCAGCTCATGGGGATCAACCAGCTCACCGAACACGGCGTGAAAACCGCCAAAGGGGAGCTGGTCTTTTTTATGCTCCGGCCCGATAACCTGTCCGTGCTGTCCCCCGAGGGGGTGCGGGGCCGGGTCACCGCCCTGACCAACCTGCTCCGGGCCACCCCCGCGGTGCGACTGCTGGCCCTGGACTCCCGGGAGTCCTTCCAGGCCAACCAGGACTTCTACCACAGGCGGCTGGAGGAGGAGCAGCTCCCGGCCATCCGGGAGCTGCTGCGGCGGGACGCCGCCCACCTGGATGACATCCAGGCCACCACCGCCTCGGCCCGGGAGTTTGCGCTGGTCTATCCCGTGGATAAAGACAGTGCCGCAGACCCCCGGCAGACGGAGAAAAGCCTCCGGGACGGGGGCTTCCACGTCCGGCTGGCGGACACCCAGGACATCAAGCGAATCCTGATGGTGTACTACCAGCGGGACATCGTCGCCGCAAGCTCCATATCCTTCGCCCCGCCGCGAGCGGCAGGGCTCACTCATTCCGCTGCGGCTCCTCTCCCCACGCGAACCGCTTCGCTGGGTTCGCGCGGGGACCCCTGGTTCCCCGATCTTGACGGCGAGGAGGCGGTGCGCTATGGCTAAGAAAATACAGAAGAAGAAAGCGGCGCCAAAGCCCGCCGCCGTTCCGCGCCCCAAGGACTTCCTGGACATGGCGGCCCCCTCGGCGGTGAAGTTCAACACGGACTGCTCCATCATCGGCGGGGCGTACCACGCCTTTCTGTCCCTGCGGGGGTACGCCGCCTCCACCGAGGAGCTGGCCCTGCTCAGCCGCCTGGGGGCCAAGGACGGGGTAAATATCTCCCTCTACGCCCGGCAGGTCACCGCCGCCGAGGAGAAGCAGATCATCCAGAACGCCAGCAACAAAAACCGCCTGACCCGCTCCAACACCAACGACCTCCAGCAGTCTGTGGCGGCGGAGAGCGACCTCCAGGACGTGGCCGCCCTGGTCACCCAGATGCACCGCAGCCGGGAGCCGTTGATCCACTGCGCGGTGTTCATCGACATCAGCGCCCCCGACATGGCGAAGCTGTCCACCCTGAAGGATTTTGTCACCGCCGAGCTGGCCCGCTCCAAGATCACCCCCGATCCCCTGCTGCTGCGCCAGCGGGAGGGCTTCCAGGCCGCCAACCCCGCGGGCTTCAACGCCTTCGGCTCCCAGTTTGAACGGGTGCTGCCCGCCGGGTCGGTGGCGAATTTGTACTTCTTCAACTACTCCGGCAAGACCGATCCCCTGGGCTTCTACGTGGGCCGGGACCGATACGGCTCCAACGTCATCGTGGATTTAGACCGGAGGGCGGAGGACAAGACCACCGCCAGCGTCCTGATCCTGGGCAATTCCGGCCAGGGCAAGAGCTACCTGCTGAAGCTGCTGCTTTGCAACATCCTGGAGAGCGGGAAATCCGCGATTTGTTTGGATCCGGAGCATGAGCTGACCGACCTGTGCGCCAACCTGGGCGGGTGCTTCGTGGATCTGATGGACGGGCGGTACCGTATCAACCCGCTGGAGCCCAAGGTGTGGAGCGTGGACGGTGAACAGGATGACGAAGCGCCGGAAACCTTCCGACAGCGGACGCTCCTGAGCCAGCACATCAGCTTTTTGAAGGATTTCTTCCGTTCCTACAAGGATTTTTCCGATGCCCAGATCGACACCATCGAGCTGATGCTGGGGCGGCTGTACGCCACATGGGGCATGGATGACAACACCGACTTCGCTTCCCTGTCCCCCGGCCAGTTCCCCATCCTCTCCGACCTCTATGACGTGATCGAGGGGGCGTATGAGAACTACGGGGACGAGGCCAGCCCCCTCTACCCCAGGGAGCTGCTGCGGGAGATCCTGCTGGGCCTCCACTCCCTGTGCCGGGGCGCGGAAAGCAAGTTTTTCAACGGCCACACCAACATCACGTCCAGCCGGTTCCTGGTATTCGGGGTGAAGGGCTTATTGCAGGCAAGCAAAAATGTGAAGGACGCCATGCTGTTCAACGTGCTGTCCTTCCTCAGCGACAGGCTGCTGACGGCGGGAAACACCGTGGCCACCCTGGACGAGCTGTATATCTGGCTGTCCAACGTCACCACCATCGAGTACATCCGCAACACCCTGAAGCGGGTGCGGAAGAAGGAGTCCGCGCTGATCCTGGCCAGCCAAAACCTGGAGGACTTTGACGTGGACGGCATCCGGGAGCTCACCCGGCCCCTGTTCGCCATCCCCACCCACCAATTCCTGTTCAACGCGGGCAGCGTGGACAGGAAGTTCTACATGGACAACCTCCAGCTGGAGGGCTCGGAGTACGAGCTGATCCGCTATCCCCAGCGTGGGGTGTGCCTGTACAAGTGCGGCAACGAGCGGTATCTGCTGGAGGTTCATGCGCCGGATTACAAGGAAAAGCTGTTCGGAAAGGCGGGGGGACGATAATGACAAAAGCGACAGCAATTAAAATCGGTAAAATTTTCTTGGGGGCTGGTGATTAATATGGAATGTTCTGTTAATTTGGACGCCATCATCAGCGATCCCGCCCGCCAAAAAGTCTTTGACATGATTTTGGAGGAAGCCTGCCGTCAATGGTGCTGCTTCATTGATGATGCGCCGGAGCGGGCCGATGGTGAGGGCTTCGCACAATTCTTCTATGAAATTTTTGAACTGAAAGAGCAGGAATACATGGAGAATTTAGATATCAGTCCCCAGTTGGGGCAGGACTTCACATAGGAGGACGCAATATGAAAATCATTGAATTTGACCGCTGGAAGCCCTCGGCAGATGATCCCCGGAAGCTGGAGTACGCGGGCCAGCGCACGGCGGCGGAGGTGTTTTCGGAGTTGAAGCACCGGCTGGAGGGCATGGGTTATCTGCCCGATGAGTATTTCGACCTGCGTGATGAGTGGGAGAATGGCCGGGAGATCCCCGAGGAGGCAGATCTGTTCTGCACCGTGGACTACGGCGCCAGTGAGGGTGTGTACGTGGATGTGTACCTCAAATGGTACGATAAGCAGCAGAAAAAGAGCGTCACCGAGAGCTTCATCGTGGGTAAAACCTTGGGCGAGAACGGCAATGACCTGGACAGGATGTACCTGGTTGCGTCTGCCATCACCAAGGCCGTCCACGGCGACCGTGCCACCCGTACCCGGTACATGAAGATCGGCGGCGTGGAGGAGGACACGGGCGGCAGGGTGGTTCACCTGAGCCAGCAGGAGGAAAAGGTCATCATCGCGGCGCTGGTGGAGCAGCGGGAGCGGCAGGAGGAGGCCATGGGCCAGACCGAGCAGCTCCTGCGCCGCATGACTGGCAGCATCACCGCCTATATGGACACGGTGGGCCAGCGTCCTTTGCGCGTCAGCGACTATGACAAGACCGTCCTGGCCATCCGGGACGGGGAATTGCCCACCTTTTTGGAGCTGTACCCCAAGGTGCTGGGAGCCCACGCGGCGGACCTGCTGGTGGAAGCTGCGGGCCGCCCCGGCGCGGTGGGCCGGAGCATGACCCGCTCCCTGCTGGACGATGTGGGGCAATTCCCGGAAGCAGCCTATACCACCGCCTGTGAAAAGGCCATTGACATCGACGATCCCCAGAAAGTGTCCACCCTGCTGGCGAACGCGCCGGATCGGGTGGCGGAGCTGTCCCCGTCCTTCCACGGCGAGATGGCCTGCTATGCCTGGGCAGATCACCGCTATATTGCCAGGGAGATCATCAAGCAGTGCAGTGAGGAGCAGATCGCCGCCGCGCCGTCTCATCTGCTGGAGCTGTTTTCCTATCCCGGCACGGCGGACTATGAGATGCTGTCCACGCTGGTGGAAAAGGGGATCTCCGGGGGCGGCAGTTCCGGCCGGATCCTCCATATGCTGACCTATCAAGGCCGGAACAGCTGGATGGCAGCGGAGCTTCTGCGGGAGCGGATGTGGGTGGATATCAACGACTACCACGCGCTCCAGTCCTGCGTGGAAAACGGTGCGGCGGATGTGGCCAAGCTGCTGCTGGACGGCGGGATAGATTTCGGACGCTACCGCCAGATTTACCCCAACAGCGGCAGCCCCGAGACGATCCAGGCGTTGGAGGAACACTGGGCGCAGCTCCAAATTCAAGCACAGGGGCAGGCGGACGAACAGGCCCCTGACGGGCCGGAGGCTGGAGGGATGCAGCTTGGTTGACCCCGTCTTGGTTGCGAAAGCCGCCGCCACCCTGCTCACCAACGAGAAGGCCCGGAAGGGTGTGGGGTGGGTGGTCACCGCCATCCTCTCCCCCATCATCGTGCTGGTGGCCCTGCTGTGTTCCCTGGGTTCCGGGGCGGCGGATCACAACATTTCCGCCGCCCAGCTCTGCTTCCAGACCGGCCCGATCCCCGCCGACGTCCCTGCGGAATATCGGATCTGTGTCGAGCAGATGCGGGCAAATTTTGCCGGGCTGGACACGGTCATTGCCGACATCCAATCGAATATGGACGAGGGAAACAGCCTCGACCCCATCCGGGTCAAGGCTGTGTTTTTCTCCCTGTATTTCGGCGTGGAGGCCCCGCCCGTCACCCAGTTCGCCCACTGCTTTGCCGCCAGCGAGACCAGGACGGAAACGGTCACTGAGAAGGATGAGGACGGCAACGATGTGGAGGTGGAACGTATCTACAACGTGTTCGTGCCCATTGAGGACATGGCCACGGTGTATTCCCGCATCGCCGCCTCCCTGGGCGTCACCGCCACCGGGGAGCAGCAGTCCAACGCGGACAACGTGTACAGCCTGGTCAAATACGGCTACCCCGTCACAGGGGAGGGCGGCGCGGCGTTTGAGGGGGCGGATGTGCCCTATGTGGGCGCGGACGGGTTCTGCTCCCCGGTGGGGGCGGGCTGGCGGAACATTGTCACCTCTGAATTCGGCGGGCGCATCGACCCCATCACCGGGCAGCGGGACGGCCACACCGGGATGGATCTGGCGGTGCCCACCGGCACCCCCGTCCGGGCGGCGCTGCCGGGTACGGTGCGGGTGGCAAAGTACGACTCCAGCTACGGCTACTATGTGACCATCGGGCACGAGAACGGTCTGCTCACCCTGTACGGCCACAACTCCCGGCTGCTGGTGCGCCCCGGGCAGGTGGTGCAGGCCGGGGACGTGGTCTCCCTGTCCGGCTCCACCGGACGCTCTACCGGGCCGCACCTCCACTTCGAGGTGCGGATCAACGGGCAAAGGACGAATCCCAGATATTACCTGCCCTGAAAAATGAATGGAGTGATTTTCCTATGAACGAACCGATCCGGGTGCCCATGCCCGGTGTGGCGCTTCCGATCCTGATGAAACAGGGTGGAAAAAAAGAATACGGCCTGAGCGAGCTGGGGGAGCTGATCGACCCGGTATACCGGGTATATGACGAGCAGATTCGCAGGTGCATCTCCGGCCTCACTACCTATGCCGCCCAGTGCGCGGCGGCGGGTCACGAGGAACAGCTCCCCCAGCTGCGGCGGCACATTGTGATGATGGGCAGCTTCTGGGGTGTGGAGAAAGATACCTCTGCCGACCCTTACGAAATTTCGGAGCGGAACCATGGCCGCCAATTTGACGCGGCCATAGCGGAAGCCCGGCAGACCGGCGCCGCGCCCACGCTGACAGAGCAGGACAAGCGGGACGTCCTGACCGGGCTGGAGGTGCATATGCAGGAGATGGACAACTCCGGGGATCTGGACGATCTGATTGCCGAATGCGGCCTGATGGCCCAGCAACTGCGGGCGGAGTGGCACATGGAGCCGCCCGTGTCCCAGCAGACGGTGCTGACCATGGAGGGCATGAGCCTGTAGAACCATCCCCTGTCAAAACAAATATTTTTTGTGGTTATCCCTTTTAATCAGCCAGCGAAAAGCCCGGATTATGGGATATATCAGCTGATATACTCGGGGCATGAAACCGAGAAATGAGGGAATGGGTCATGGCAAAGAAAAAGGGATATCCACTGGGGACGTTCATGAAAGAGTTCGGGACTGAGAGGAAATGCCGGGAGTACTTGGAAAATCTGCGGTGGCCGGGGTACGGAAAAGACAAAGGTTTTTGTGGCTGTGTCTCTGGACGAGCGTAGTAATCCCCTCTATGCCAAGATGCGGGTCACACAGAATATCAAGCGGGCCTTTGTCAAAAAATTTTGCCCAAGCTGCGTTTGCCCCGGGCGGTACAATTCACAGTGATGGTTACGGGAGTTATATCCCGGCTCTGGAGGGCTATACCCATGAGCACAAACTCTACGATCCCAATTCTGGTCTGCTCCATTGGCTGCACATCGTGATCAGCAACGCCAAGGCGTTTATCCTGGGTACTTACCATGGCCTGCCCAAGAAATACCTCCAAGCCTGCCTTGACGAATATTGCTTCCGCTTCAGCCGCCGTGACTTTGGCCCCCGCCTTCTGGAACGCCTGGTCTTAGCTGTTGGTGCCTCTGCTCGGCTGAGTTAAAGGGATAACCACAATATTTTTTACCAAGGAGATGTGACTGTATGAAAATCAGAGCTGAGATGGAACGCCGACACGCGCCCCTCTGGCCCCATGAGTACCAGGTGGACAAGGTGGTGGTGCTGCCCAATGTCGCCTTCGCCAGCTTCATGATCCAACCGCTGGATCGCTATGACTTTATTGAGCGCAACGAGGTGGAGCCCCACCAGGGCACCGGCCTGAACCACTGCCTGCTGCTCCTCAGTGGTGACCGCACGGACGGCGCGCTGGTACAGTGCGGCGGGGATGGCCATGCCATGTACACCGCCTATGTGGCGGGGGCGCGGGACATCGTGCAGGCCCGGCTGGATCGGGTGGCGGACTTCATCATCGGTTCGGGCACCCAGCGCACCGCCAGCGGGAGCTGGTACGTCTATTGCGAGGAGCTGGAGGAGAAATTCGGCGTGGTCATCCGGGATGGTAATGGATTTGACACCATGCTGAGGGAAACCCTGGAGCGCCGCCCGGAGGTGGCCCAGGTGGACATTGCCCTCCAGCACATTGAAACCACCTTCCGCCCGGAGTTCTGCGCCCAGCTCCAGACCGCTGAGGCGGAGAAAGCGCCGGACATTCGTGTGCGGGACATCCTGCCCCTGCTGAAAGGCGGCGGACTGGCCTTCCTCACCCATGAGGAGGTGGAAACATCCGTGCAGGCGGAAAACCTGCGGGAACTCACCGACACCGGGCAGAAGGATCACGCCGCCCTGCTCAACGCCAGGGTGGCGGAGATCAGCCCCTGCCTGGAGGGCGTGGAGGTGGTGCTCACCGATGTGGACCCCCAGGAGCTGGCGCGGTTCAACCAGGCATATGAGGATCACCAGGCCGCGGAGCAGGCCATGGGCGGCATGACGCCATGAGGAGGCAAACATGAGATTCAAAGCTATTTTTTTGTATAAGCCAAGCAATTTCAAGATGGACGACTGCCAGATTGAGAAGGTGGTCGAACTGTCTCGTGAGGAGTTTTGGAGCCTGAAAACCGCCGCCCGGGAAGAACAACCATTCATCTCGGAGAACAAAGACTGTATGTTTTCCAAAGACGATGTCATGCACTGCCTCCTGGCACTTGGAAAGGAGGGACGGGACGGTATACTGGTCCAGTCATCTGGCTTCGACGATCCCCGTTACGCGGCCTATATCCCGAGGATGCGGGATATCCTCAATGCCGAGATGGAGCGGGCGGCGGACTTCATCCTCCGGCAATGCGCGGAAAACAAGGGCGCTGGGAGCTGGCAGGCACAGTTCAATAACCGCCCCGCCTGTGGGAGCTGCTGTGTCCCCTTTGAGGAACTGGAGCGGCACCTCGGCCTGACCATCCGGGAGGGCAACGGGCTGGACGCCATGCTGCTGGACGCCCTTCGCCGCAGGCCGGAGGTGTCCGCCGCGGAGCTGTCCGATGGCTGCGTCAGTTCGGACTACGATCTGAGTCCTCAGAAAGACACAGCGGCGCGGAAGAAAAAACTTTCCGCGCCCTTCACAACCAAACGCAAAGTCCAGATATTCGAAAATGCCATTTCCACAGTATGCGAGATCTTCGATTACGATGATCTGTACAATATGCTCCACAACAGCTTCGGCCTGACCCTCCAGGAGATCCGGGCACACAACTATATGTCAGATCGGGAGATCGCGGAAACCTGCGGCGTACCCGAGGAACTGCTGGACTGTGACATGACGGTGCGGGATGTCCTCCAGATGGAGGGCGTCTCCAGTTCCGCAGTCCTGACCTGCGATGGGTTTGATCACCTCGTACCGCTGGAAGGTTTGAAAAGGCTGGCGGCAGACGATCAGAAGGAGATTGCCGCCCTGCTGGACGCGCGGGTGGCGGATATCCGGGTGGATGATGATCCCGAGCTGGTGCTGGAGGGTGTGGACGCGGCGGAGCTGGAGCGGCTGTGCGATGTGCTGGAAGCCCAGACGCAGACGGGACAAGCCATGGGGCCCACAATGGGATAGGGGGCGCTGGACAATGAAAAGATTCAACATCCCACTTGTGGCGGAGGGGCTCACCGCCTATGCCATAGAGCGCCAGAACGGCTGGGAACGGTCTCAGCGGAAGGATGCCCCCACTTGGATGGAGCAGCGGCGGTTCTGGACCGACACCATCCTCCAGGGCATGGCCAGGCTGGACGGACAAGAGCCTAACCCCAAACTGATGGAACGGTTCGACCAGGAACTGAAGTCGGCCCGCGGCAGCGCCGCCACTGTGCCCGCCTCCCCCAAACTCCAACGGGGTACCATCCGTGCCCTTCGCAATTTTGTGTCCGCGCTGGAAGCCACCGGCGATGACCGCCGCCGTCAGGTGGATGTGGTTCGGGAACTGCTGGAGGATATGTCCTCCCACCTGCCCTGGGCCCACGCAGGCAACCGCCTCGACCTGGCCTGTGATGAAGCGGAGCACGCGCTCCGGCGCATGACCGCCCAGATGCCTATCCGCTTCACCCGTATCCTTCTGGGTGGCGATGCCGGGCCCCACTGGGCCAGCGGCTATGCCTCCGGCACCGTTACGGATGCCGAGGCGGTTCAACGAACCGCCATCTACCAGGAGGCCGTCCGGGACTACCCGGAGATCACAAGCTGGCCCGCCCTCTGCACCGTCTATGTGGGGGGAAACCAGCCCTCCGCATTGGGGGCGGTGGACGCCAGTGATTTCGATTTGGAAATCATGAACCTCGCTGGGGATGGGTTCCTCAAGGAGCGGGGCATACGCTGGACGTGTGGTATGTATCAGATGACCGTCCCCGGCGCCCAGTCAGCGGCGGCGCCGGAGAAAACGCGGACGGAAGAAATCCAGGCTGAGGAGGTAAATCCGCTCCTCCTGGGGGAGCGCCCGCTGGAGCCGGACGACCTTGCGATCTTCGAGTTGTACGCCTCGGAGGATGACTGCCTCACCTTCTGTCTGGATGTGCTGGCGGACGAGAAAACGGTGTTCGGCAGGCAGTTGTCCGATGAGCGGGAGGAGTCCTACATCATGACCTATGTGGTCTACGATGAGGGTACGGGCGCGGTGCGGGACACGATGGACGTGGAGCTGAGACTGCCCCACGATGAGAAGTGGTTCCACTGCAAGCTCCCTGACGAGGTGAGGGCGGCACTGAAGGAAAAAATGGACACGTTCTGTTTGGCGTGCTTCGGGGAGCATCTGCCCGGGACACCGGCGCAGTGCCAGGAGGAGGCTGACGCTTCCCAGATGGAGCCGACCATGTGAAAGGAGTGTAAAATTCATGAAAAAAGCAACCATCCCCGTGACGTTCGATGAGGACAAGCTGGGCGCACTGGAGTTCTCGCTGAAGAAGGAGGGCTCCTCCGTGCAGGCGCGGCTGGAGCAGACGCTGGGGCAGCTCTATGAGCGCACCGTGCCGGAGGCAGTGCGGGAGTATCTGGACAGCCGCGCCGCCCCCGCGCCCCGGCCCAAGCGTCCCCGGCCCGCGCCCAAGGAGCGGCCCGCGCCGTCCGGCCAGGATCAGGAGGGCGGCGTATGAACTCCCGGGACATCACCGTCTGGCTGGACGAGCGTTGGTACGACGCGCTGTCCAGCCAGCTGAAAAAGCAGGACACCACCGTGGAGGATGAGCTGAACACGTACCTGGACGCCATGATCGGCCAGCTCCCGGAACAGGTGCGGGAGCGGATCAGCCGGGAGATCTGGGAGGAGGATCAGCGGCAGCGCGCCGAGGCGGAAGCGTCCCGCCGTCTCTCTGTATTCCGCGTCACCCAGGATGGGCGCACCGATTACCTGGTGACGGAGTGCCGTGTGCCGGTAGATGTACTCCATGCCGCCACGGCGCTGCGCTCCTACCTGCTGGCAAAGGGGAACAGCGCCCAGCGGTTCGCTGAGAGTCTGCACAGTGTGGCGGACATTGCCCCGGAGGTATTTGAGGACTACGCCGACGAGCTCCGGCAGGGCGGCGGGCGGGTGTTCGCCGCCTTGGACATCGACCTGGATCGGGGCGAGTTCTCCGCCCTGGACACGGTGGACGGCTGGGAAACCTACGCCATTCGCGATGTGTCCACCGCCGCATGGCGCGCCAACCGCAAGGCTGGTTTGGGTTGGGACAGACGGCTGGAGCTTTTCGCCGCCCACCTGGAAACCAGGATGATCCGCTGCGAGGGGCAGGAAATGGAGCAGCCCAGCGGGCCCTCGATGTGAGCCGAATCCAGGGCAACCCAGGGGGCCGCTCCGCACCTGCGGGGCGGCCCTCGCGCTGTTCCCCCCGTGTGGCCCCGTTTGAGGGCGTTTGCGGCCCTCCTGGGGAGCGGGCAGCGTCCCAGCCCTACCGGGGGGATGAAACGCGGTGTCGGCCCCTTTGTTGCCCGTTGTGGCGGCCGGCGGGTTTGCACCCCTGTGGGGGCCGCTTTCCGCCCGCCCGGAAAGGCATGGCAGAGGGGAATTGGAGGGCAATCCAGGCGTTCGATTTTTCTGCTGGATAAAAGCCGGGGGTCAAGTGCGCCCCCGGCCAAATCACGCCGCCCCGCAACGCGGGTCGGTTCAAGGGCTTCCGGGCTTTCGGGCCTCCCCCTTCGCGGGGATCACATTGGGCCCCCTGGGCTCACCCCGGGGGTCAGGTTGTGGGGAAAGCCCCGCCACAAGCCCGCTTGCGCGGGGATCACAGCGGGGATGTGACTCCAAAAACGCCAAAACACACCGTTTTTACGGCATTGTAAGGAGGAAATTATGCCCAGAGAAACAGTAAAATTCGCCATGCGGATCAAGCCGAAAACCCAGGAGCTGGTCCGCCGATGGTACGAAAAAGACAACTGCCAGAGCCAGAACGAATTCATTGAGAAAGCCATCCATTTTTATGTGGAGCATCTCGCCGCCGAGGAAAGCTCCAGGTTCCTGCCGTCCGCGCTGGTGGCCGCCCTGCGCTCCACGGTGCAGGGCAGTGAGAACCGCATCGCCCGTCTGCTGTTCAAGCTCACCGTGGAGATCAGTATGATGATGCACGTGCTGGCGGCGGGGCTGGAGATCGACAACAGCCAGCTGGATGACCTGCGCTGGCAGTGCGTCCAGGAGGTGAAGAAAACCAATGGAGGTATCTCGTTCAAGGACACGCTGAAACGGCACGAAGATGAATGACCATGCAAAAAATAAGTGTCCGCCAAGGGATTTTTATACCCATCAACTGGACCGAGCCATGGTTCATGGTGAACTGCCCAGAAGGTATTCTCTCTAAGGATTTTTTAATCCAGAGGGATAACAAAAACGTGGGAGGTGCTGTCTACGCCGCGTGTCATTTTCAAGTGCCCGCATATCAAGGGCGGCGGCGAAAAAGCCTCCGCCCACCTGGGCAACTACGTCAAATACGTGTCCACCCGGGAGGGCGTGGAGCGTGTCGATCCCGGCAAAGCTGTACTCCCCGCCACGGAGAAACAGGCCCGGCTGGTGGCGCAGCTCCTCCGGGAGTTCCCGTCCAGCCGGGGGCTGTTCGAGTACGAGGACTACAAGGCCGCGCCCACCCGGGGGAACGCCTCCGAGTTCATCACCCGCGCCATCGAGGACAACTATGAGCAAGTGGCAAAAAAAGAAAACTACGTGGACTACATCGCCAGCCGTCCCCGTGTCCAGCGCGTGGGCACCCACGGTTTGTTCACTGCCGAGGATGATCCGCTGGTGCTGTCCCAGGTGGCGGACGAGGTGGCGCACCATCCCGGCGTGGTGTGGCTGCCCATTATCTCCCTGCGGCGGGAGGACGCGGCGCGGCTGGGCTATGACAGCGCGCAGAATTGGAAAGAGCTGCTCACCCGCTCGGCGCCGGAGATAGCCAAGGCCATGGATATCCCAATGAACCAATTCCGCTGGTACGCCGCGTTCCATGACGAGGGCCACCACCCCCATGTCCACATGGTGTGCTACAGCGCCGATGGCAAGTCCGGCTTCCTCACCAAACAAGGGATAGCCAAAATCAAATCCATGCTGGCGAAGGAGATTTTTCAGCAAGACCTGATTGCCGTCTACCAACGCCAGACTCAGCGGCGGGACGATCTCACCAGGGATGCCGGGGAGGTTATGCGCCAGTTGGTTTCCGAGATGCAGACAGGCACTCTGGAGAACCAGCGCATCGGCCAGCTCCTGTCAGATCTGGCCCAGCGTCTGCAAAAATGCTCCGGAAAAAAGCAGTACGGGTATTTGCCGCCAGCGGTGAAATCGCTGGTGGACGAGGTCGTGACTGAGCTGGAGAAGGATCCCCGCATCGCCGCCGCCTACGATCTGTGGTACCGGGAGCGTGAGGAAGTTCTGCGGACGTACAAGGACGATCTTCCTCCACGTGACCCGCTCGTCCGGCAGAAGGAGTTCAAGCGGATCAAAAATATCGTAGTCGAGGAAGCGGTGCGGCTGGGTGATTTCGTGCCGCCCGATATCACACCCCAGGCTGAGGCATCAGGTGGGCCTGATGGCGAACCCGCGGACGAACCTGCCGATACAGGTGAGGTCACTCCCCATGCCCGGTGGACGCCCCAGTACCGCACCGCCCGTCAGCTGATGCAGGGCGGTGGGGACAGCCCGCCGGATTTTGCTGCGGCGTTCGATCTGCTCACCGGGGAAGCCGACACCGGGAACGCCCTGGCCATGGTCGACCTGGGCCGGATGTACGCGGACGGTCTGGGCCGGGAGCCTGACCCTGCGCTGGCGCGGGAGTGGTACGCCAGGGCGCTGGCGGCGTTTCTGGAAGCGGAAAAGGCCGCGCCGGATCGCGTCACGGAATACCATATCGGCAAGCTGCATGCCGCGGGGCTGGGCACGGAACAGGACTACGGGGAGGCCGCCCTGTGGCTGGAGAAGTCTGCCGACGCCGGTTACAAATACGCCCAGTACACCCTGGCAGGACTGTACCGGGACGGCAAAGGTGTGGAGCAGGACTATGTGGCGGCGCGGGAGCTCTATGCCAAAGCGTCCACCTTCCCCTACGCCGCCTACGAGCTGGGCAAGCTGTACCGGGATGGGCTGGGCGGCGAGGCGGATAATGACCGCGCCGCCCGATACTTCCGGCAGGCGTTCCTCGGGTTCCAGATCATGGCCGACAGAGCCCCGGACGACAGGCTCCAGTACCGCATTGGCTGGATGCTCCTCCACGGGGTGGGCACCGAACAGGATGAAGCGGCAGCGTTACCATGGCTGGAGAAGGCCGCTGAGGGCGGCAATCCATTTGCCAAATACCAGCTGGGCAAACTGCTGCTCACTGGGACGGATGCGGTACCCAAAGACCCAGAGCGGGCACTGGAACTGCTCACCGAGTGCGCCGAGGTCGGGAGCCAGTATGCTCAGTACACGTTGGGCAAAACGTATCTGCTGGGCCAAGATATCCCACAGGATCAGGGACAGGCCGTCCACTGGCTGAAGCTCTCGGCGGAACAGGGAAACCAGTACGCCAAGTTTTTTCTGGACAGGGTGTACGGCTCCATCTTCTCCTCCACCGCCTCGCTTCTCTACCACATGGGCCGCATCTTCCAGGAGCAGCGTCCGCAGCCTGTGGGTGGAGTTCGGGTGGCGGTAGACAGCAAGCTGCGGCGTAAAATCCGGGAGAAGAAGATCGCCATGGGCCACAAGCCGGATGACCATGAGGAGGAGCAGCGAATGTGACTGTGTATGATACAAAATATTTTTGCCCCGGCTCTTTTCACACAGTGCAAAATCAAGTATAATTGAATCAGTTTGTACAGAAAAGGGGACAACAGCATGGGGCAGATCAGCTACATCGGCAAATTTGATTCAGTGGAGCGTCTGGACAAGATCCTCTACTCCTACCCCGGATGGCGGCGCGGCACGGTGATGGACGAGCAGCGGTCGCTGACTGTCCTGCTGACCATGCTGACGCAGAATGAGATTGCCATCACCGAGCACACCTATCCCTATGATACCGACATTTATGACGATAAGGGAATGGTGTCGCTCTATGATTCGCTGGCCCGAAAAACCAGGTGGAAGCATTTCGAACGCACAGCCATCGGCGCTGTGCGCATCAACGCACTCCGGCTGATGCGCGAGGCGGGGCCTCCCGGCTATGATGACTACATCAGCTACCGGGACGGCCAGATCAACATCCACTGTGGTAACATCGGGCCGACAACGCTGCTAATGAATCTTGTCCGTCATCCGGAGCTGCGGGAGTTCATCATTTTCACACATCCTGGGCAGGCAAAAGATGGCACGGCAAAGTATTACCGCTTTGAATTTTCCAAAGAGGCCCATGACACTGCGGGCAGATATCAAAATGACATTTTTGATTATGTCCGCAGGATCTCGGCGAAGCACAGCACAGTTGGATCATTCCCAGTTCTCCAATTGATGGGGACAATTCAAGCTGAATAAAATATTTAGAATGACGAGAGCCAGGGCATCCAGCGGTGCCCTGGTTCTCGCTGTTTTGGGAGGTGTTCAAATGCCCTACATTCACTTTGCAGAAGAACAAAAGCGTCAGGCCAACCAAGTGGATTTGGTGGAGTTCCTCCGCTGCAAGGGGGAACCGCTGATCCGCTCCGGGCCGGAGTACCGTCTGGCCAGCAACCACAGCGTCACCGTCCGGGGCAACGAATGGTATGACCATGCCGCCGAGAAGGGCGGCGGGCCTGTGACGTTCCTCAAGGAATTTTACGGGATGAACTATCAGGAGGCAGTGCTGGCCCTGCTGGACAAGGACGTCAGCCAGCTTTGCCCCCAGGTGACCACGCCCAAGGAAAAAGTGAAGAAGTCCTTCGAGCTGCCACCCGCCAACAAGGATAACCGGCGGGTGTTCGCTTATCTGCTGAAGCACCGCCACCTGGATCGGGACGTCCTCACCACCTTTGTCCGGGCGGGGCTGGTCTACGAGGATCAGAAATACCATAACGCGGTGTTCGTGGGCATGGACAAGGACGGCACGCCCCGCCACGCCCACAAGCGCAGTACCAACAGCCAGGGCAAGACCTTCCGCATGACGGCGGAGGGCAGCGACTTCCGCTATGCCTTCAACTGGCCCGGCTCCAACAACCATCTGCTGGTATTTGAGGCGCCCATTGATATGCTGTCGTTTATCTCAAAGTTTCATGACAGCGCCTGGGCGAAGTACAGCTATGTGGCGCTGTGCGGCACGTCCTCCCAGCCCATGCTGGGGATGCTGGAGCGGTGCCCGCAGATCGACACCGTCCATTTTGCGTTGGACAACGACCAGGCGGGACAGCTTGCCACGCGGCGGCTGGCGAAGTTGGTTCGGGAGAAGGGGCTGGCGGTAAATGCGCTGGTGCCCGTGCTGAAAGATTGGAACGAGGATCTGTGCGCGAATTTTGAACAGACCATGGAGGAACCGCAGCATGAACAGAAATTATCGTGAGAGGAGAGGTACGTCGTGCCCCAGCAGTTTATCATCCTGATCGTCGCCGCGCTGGCCCTGCTGGTCATTGGCGGCGTTTCTTTTTTGTCCGGGCGGGGTTCGCTGGACAGCATCAAATCCAAGCCCGTGGGCGATGGCCAGCACGGCACCGCCCGCTGGGCCACCCCCGCCGAGATCGGCAAGACCTTTGCCCGCGTCCCTTTCCAGCCAGCCCAGTGGCGGCAGGGTAAAGAGCTACCCCGTGCCCAGGGGCTGGTGCTGGGATCCCAGGGGAAAAAGGGCAAGATCACTGCCCTGGTGGATGAGGATGACATCCACTGCCTGATGATCGGCGCGTCCGGCGTGGGCAAAACGGCCTTCTTCCTGTACCCCAATCTGGAATATGCCTGCGCCTGCGGGATGAGCTTCCTGGCCTTGGACACCAAGGGAGATTTGGCCCGGAACTATGGGGCCATCGCCCAGAATTGCTACGGCTACGCGGTGTCGGTGATCGACCTGAGAAATCCCACCCGCTCGGATGGTTTCAACTTCCTCACGCTGGTGAATACATACATGGATCAGGCGGTGGCCCACCCGGACGATCTGGCGGCGCGGGCCAAGGCGGAGAAGTACGCCAAGATCCTCTCCAAAACCATCATCAGCCCGGACGGGGACAGCGGCAGCTACGGCCAGAACGCCTTTTTCTACGACTCAGCCGAGGGGCTCCTCACAGCCGTGATCCTTCTGCTGGCGGAGTTCTTGCCGCCCCGGGAGATCGACGGCCAGCCCCGGGAACGCCGCCACATCGTGTCGGTGTTCAAGCTGGTGCAGGATCTGCTGGAGCCGTCCGGCACCAAGGGCAAGAGCTGTTTCCAGGTGCTGATGGGCCGCCTGCCGTCCGAGCATAAGGCCCGGTGGTTCGCCGGGGCGGCGCTGAACACCTCGGAACAGGCCATGGCCTCGGTGCTGTCCACCGTGCTGTCCCGGCTGAACGCATTCCTGGACACGGAGCTGGAGCAGACCATCTGCTTCGACAGCCCGCTGGATGCCGAGACCTTCGCCAGCCGCAAGTCCGCCATCTTCCTGATTCTCCCCGAGGAAGATCAGACGAAGAATTTCATGGCAGGGTTGATGATCCAGAATTTGGCCCGTGAGCTGTTCTCCGTGGCAGATGAGAATGGCGGCAAGCTGAAAAACCGGGTGGTGTTGTTCTGTGACGAGCTGGGCACCATGCCGCCCTTTGACATCCTCCCGCTGTTCAGCGCGGGCCGTTCCCGCCGCCTGACCCTGGTGCCTATCATTCAAAGTCTGGCCCAGTTGGAGAAAAACTACGGCAAAGAAGGCTCAGAGATCATCCAGGACAATGTGCAGGACACCATCTTCGGTGGCTTCGCGCCCAACAGCCAGACCGCAGATGTGCTGTCCAAGGCCCTGGGCAGCTACACGGTACAGTCCGGCTCCATCAGCCGGAGCAAGGGGGAGAACAGCCAGTCCCTCCAGATGGCGGAACGGGCGCTGATGACCCCGGACGAGCTGAAGTCCATCCCCAAAGGGGAGTTCGTGGTGATGAAAACCGGCTCCCATCCCATGCGGACGAGGCTGCAGCTGTTCCTGGACTGGGGGATCACCTTCGGGGAGCCCTATCAGACGCCGGAGCATGGGCAGCGGAGGGTGTACTACGCCGGGCGGCAGGAGCTGGAGCAGGCGATTCAAAACAGGTTTTGGTTGGCGCCCCCGGAAGTGGAAGAAGCAAACCACCCCTCGCGCGAGGAGCGGTCTGGGCAGAAAAGAAATAGGCATGACCGGCAGCAGGGACAGACGGGCCAGCCGCTGGCGATCATCCCTGAGAATATGAAAAAGCAGGATGGGCCGCCGCCCGGGGAAGGAGGATGATATTTTGGCCTATTACGATTCCATCTACCAGGACACCGAGCTGGGTCCGAGGGCAAAGGCGGTGTATATTTACCTCAAAGACCACGCAAATAAGGAGGGTATCTGCTGGCCGGGGATCAAGACCATTGCCGCTGGGGTGAGCCTGTCCCGCTCGACAGTGAAACGTGCGCTGGACGATTTGGTGCGGGCGGGGCTGGTGGAGAAGTCTAACCGATGGCGGGGAAATGGGAGTCTGTCCTCCAATCTCTATCGACTAAAATGGTAATATTTGCAGCCTGACACAACAATGATGGAACCCCTGGCAAATCCCAGGGGTTCCATCAAATTACAACACGAATTAATTAAACGGGGCCAAGAAAGTGTTGCTGTATTTGCGTATACCAGTTTTCTATTTGGGGAAATAGCAAAACAATGCTAAATCAACGCCAAAAATACACCGGAGTATCAACAACACCGCTGGCATCTGCAGATGATGTGATGGTTCGGTTTTCACCGCCTTCCCATATCACATTCCCTTGTGCATCTTTTTTGATAAACTTGAATTCGATTGTTGTTCCAGCAGGAACACTGACCGGCAAAAACCATTCAGGGTAATTAGGATTCAACATAGCCTCTGTGCAGTGGTTTGGATCCCAACTCCCTAATTCCGGGATATTTCCCACGATATATATGTTCTCTCCATAATTGGTCTGCGCAGAAACATGGAAAATGATTTGATTCTGATCGCCTGAAAGAACATTGTAATCGAATTGATTACTTACTGTGCTTCCTTTTTTTACAGTAATAGCCTGCATACCAGGGGCAACCCCCACAGGCACAGACGTGACGATTTGCGTCCCGGTCTTTTCTTTGACCACAGCGGGCGCAGTACCAAAATAGACGCTGACGTCCCCGTCAAAACCATCACCGTAAATATACACGGTATTGCCAGCCCTTCCGGAAGTAGAAACCACATTTCCTATCTGCGGAACAGCGGGGCTGCCCTGTGCATTATATTGCCACACGGATACACCGCCACCGGACAGCGTGAAGGCGGGGATTGTATGAGTGCTGCCATCCTGAACAGTAGTCCCAGCCCCATAAAGATCACCACCAAGATAATCATCATATTGACCGCTGGGAAGATTAGTTTGAATGGCAGGTATGGCGGCAGGCAAATCAGGCTGCCGGTTGACCGCAACAACAACGACATCATCATAAAATTGGCGTTCAAAAACCATCGCGTTTTCATCGCTGTACCGTATCACGGTTGTGCCATATGCAATGGCGTCATTTTCCTGTCTCAGCGTGGAAAGATCCCCAATCAGTTGATACGCAGAAGTAGTTGTATCGAAGCCGCAATCTGTTTGCATAAAAACACGTCCGGCCACATCACTTGCATCATCCGGCACAATATACTGCTCCGTTCCATAGTAAATGGTCGGAATCCCTCGAGCCGTCAGCAGAACCGCCAAGGCCGCATTGTAAACCTTTTCGCTTCTCTGAGTATATCCGAAGCGGGTGACATCATGGTTATCCAGAAACGTCACAGTCTGATTCGAGTAGCCGTAATCTTCTTGCGTATACCGCATCATATTGGCAAAATCGCTCATAGGAGTGGAAAAGGAGCCAAAGGTGGTGCTGGCGGCCCGATAGAATTCGAAATCCAAGTTGTTTACCCCTGTCTGCTTGGGGAAATAGACATATTCATCATATTTTGGATCGGGTCTGCCAATAAAAAACTCGCCAAAATGCGTAATTGTGGTATTGGAATCAACAGCATCTTTAAGGCCCTTTACAAATGCGGGATTCATGTGCAAGGTCGCGTCATGGCGAATGCCGTTCACGCCCAGGTCAGCCCAAAACAGCATCGCATCTTCGAGATACGCAGCAACTTCGCCGTTCTCCTGTGAAAAGTCTGCTAAGGAGCCCAGATCCTTGTGCCGATACCCAAATCTTGAGGAGTCATTCCCCCTATCGCCAAGCCCATGGAACCAGCCATTGACATCATTGTTTGGATCGGCGATCAGGTTTTCTATCAAGCCGTCATTGTTATAGTCATAGGGCTCACCATTTGCATCAAACGCAAATTCCCCATTTTCTTTTCTGTCAGGCTCATATAATCGGCCGTCTTCAGGAATGTTTGATGCAGTAGGATTAACTTCACGGCTGGTATGGTTGGTAACAAAATCAATGATCAGCTTAATCCCATTGCTCTGCAGCGCGTCACGAAGTTCTTTAAACTCGTTCAATGTCCCAAAATGTTTGTTCGTCGCAAAATAATTCCGCACATGATAACCATGGAAACTGGTCCAGCGATCATAGCTGCCGTCCTTCTGATAATCAATAATCTCTGTATCACGGTTTTCATATGGTGCAGAAATCCAGACGGCGGTAACACCCATTCCCTTTAAATAAGGAATCTTTTCGATGATGCCACTCCAGTCACCACCTTGATACAATTTTAAATCCGAACCAGTTCCATCATAGAGGGTGGGATCAAAGCCGGCCGGAGTATTGTTAGCCGTATCACCGTCATAAAAGCGATCCGTGATAATTTGATAGACCACATCCTTTGATGTCACGGGGCCAAGTGTCGGCGCCTCATTCCCAGCGTAGGCCACACTACTCAAAAGGGCAACCAGCATTACAAACGCGAGAAGTACAGATAGCATCCTTTTTGCCGCTTTCATAGAAACCTCCTTGTAAGTTCTTAAGTTGTTTCTTTATCAAATTACTAAGCCGTGATTTCTCACCCCCAAAAAACAATTTAGGTTTTAACGGACAGTGGATTGCCGAACCATCAGGTTTGAAGTCGTGACATAGGTCTGCACCTGGGTGTTGGGATTGCGGATCATATCCAGCAGGAACTTCCCCGCCTGACCGCCCATCCCCCGCACATCAATGTCCACTGCGGTCAGCGGCGGCTCCATGATCTGGGCAAAGGGGTGGTCGTCAAAGGTCATGACGGCGATCTCGCCCGGTATCCTCATTCCCCGCTCCTGGATCGCGGAGACGCACCCCAGAGCGATATAATTGTTGGCGCACACTACCGCGTCGGGCAGCGGCTCCCGGCTCAGGAGCTTGCGCGCCATGCGATGGCCGTCCGCCCAGGTGGAATCCCCCTGCCAGATGTGCTGGTTGTCCAAAGACAGCCCGGCGTCCTCCAAGCCCTGGCGCACACCATCCAGACGGTGGGCGGAGATACGGTCATGATCCTGCCCGCCCAGAAAAGCGATCCGCTGGTAGCCCTCTCCGGCCAGATGCGCCGCGGCGATGATGCCGGAATAGACGTTGTTGATGTCGATCCAGCACACCTGGCTGTCAAAATTGGGCAGGCCCAGCACGATATGGGGGAAGTGGGTGCGCACCAGCAAGGCGGCCAGCTGGTGGGTCATCACCGACACGTGGACCGCCAGGGCATCCGCGCTGCGCCGGGAGATGAACTCCTCCGCCATTTCGCAGGCGGTAGAGGACTGGGCCCCGCACAGGGTCAGGCGGTAGTTCCGGGCGCGCAGAGTTTCCTCCAGTCCAGCAATGATCTCAAACATATGGGGGTTGGAGAACGCGGCGTTGGGCCCTAAATCAGCCAAAACAATTACGCTGCGGGTAGAACCCTTAGCAAAGCTCTGGGCGCTGGCGCTGGGGTAGTAGTTCAGCTCCCGGATCACCTGTCTCACCCGCTCCTGTGTCTCCTCCGAGATGCTGTAATGGCCGTTGAGCACCTTGGATACGGTGGAAATAGAAACGCCGGCGGCCCTGGCCACATCATTGATCGTCACACCCATGGCACGAGCTCCTTTCATCGAATATCTCAATGATAGAGCAATCAGGCCTGTCCGTCAACCAGCACGGCAAAACCGAAGCCTGTCAATGCGTTATTCTCCAGCCCCTCGGCCCAGTAGACCCTGCCTGGGCAGGCGGGCAGCCGCGCCGCGTCCGGGGCGCAGTTGAGGGCCGCCGTGACGGTCTGTCCTCCGTAGCGCCGCTGAAATACCAGCAGCCCGGAGCCCGCTTGTGCGGACAGAACGCGGAGATCCCCCCGGCGCAGGGGCGCCAGATCATGGCGCATGGCGATGGCGCGTTTGAAAAATTCCAACAGCACTGTGTCGCCTCCCTGCCAGGGCATGGGGGCGCGGTACTCCGCCTCCAAAACGCCCCGCACTCCCAGCTCGTCCCCATAAAAAATGGTGGGCATCCCGATGAAGGACATCAGGAACAGGACGGCCAGCCGGTAAGATCGCGCGTCCCCACCGCACAGGGAGAGGAAGCGGCTGACATCGTGGCTGTCCAGCAGGTTGAGCTGGGCGGGGAGCAGCTGTAGCCGGTAGCGGGTGAGCATATTGGTGAGCCGCCCGGAAAACTCCGCGGCGTCGATGGAGCGCCCCCCGAAAAAGCGGCGGCAGTGCTTGCGGAAGTCGTAGTTCATGGTGGAATCAAACATATCGCCGCCCAGCCAGTGACCGGCGCTCTCCCACACCTCGCCGATGAGCAGAGTGTCCGGGTTCTCCCCCTTCACCGCCTCCCGGAAGGCCCGCCAGAACCCGTCATCCACCTCGCTGGCCACGTC
Source organism: uncultured Oscillospiraceae bacterium (assembly GCA_910579595.1). GTDB lineage: Bacteria > Bacillota > Clostridia > Oscillospirales > Oscillospiraceae > Enterenecus. The sequence continues at coordinate 7,872 of CAJTVM010000012.1, read as the reverse complement.
CAGCCGCCAGCCGTCGATGTGGAATTCCCGCACCCAGTAAGCCCCCACCGCGGCAAAGTAGTCCCGTACCTCTGGGTTGGCGGTGTCCAGCTTGGGCATCATCCGCTCATAGCCAAAGCAGGCGTAGGCGGGGTATGCCTCCGGGTCATCCGGGCGGATTACGGGGAATTCCAGGTGGTAAAACCAGTCCTTGTATTGGGACCGTTCCTGATTGCGTACCACATCATCAAAGGCGAAGAACTGCCAGCCGCAGTGATTGAACACCCCATCGATGATGACGCGGATACCCCGTTTGTGGAACTCGTCCACCATGGCCCGGAACGCATCGTCCCCGCCGAAGCAGGGGTCCACGTGGTAATAGTCCAGCAGGTCATACTTGTGGTATTCCCCCGCCGCGAAAATGGGGTTGAGGTAGACACAGTTGACCCCCAGCTCCTGGAGATACCCGGCGTTTTCCGCCGCGCCCCACAGGGTGCCGCCCAGCCTGCCCTTCACGGGCACGCCGTTGTAAAGCTGCTCTGCCGGTTGTAGGGAAATGCTTTTCTCCCCGCTGGCAAAACTGTCTGGGAAGATATTGTACACCACCGCGTCATACACCCAGTCCGGCACCTTGGCGATATCCGCCCGGTGGTTAAAGGGAAGTTTGAAATATTCAGACCGGTCGTCCACCAAATGGTCGGTGAACACGTCCCCGTAGTAGAGGAGCGTCCGCTCCCCGTCATCCAGCTCGAAGTAGTAGAACAGGCGCTGGTAGGGGCTGTCCAGAATGAGCTGGTAGTAGTCATGGCACTGGTCGCTGAGCACCAGCTCCATGGGGGCGGGGGTGAACAGGATAGGGGTCACCCGGCAGGCGGTGTCTCCGTAGTAGAGGGTGCAGCGCTTCAGATCCCCCCTGGCGCAGCGCAGGCGGAACACGATGCGGTTCTCATCCAGGCCGTGGGCGTACTCCGACATGGGGATATGCAAAATAGCGTCCAGCTTCATCCCTTTACACCTCCTGCGGTCAGCCCGGAGGTCATGTGCTTCTGGCACAGGAAGAAGATCACCAGCACCGGCAGCGACACCGTGATGGACGCGGCGGCAAACACCGGCCAGCTCCCGGTCATCTCGGTAGCCTGGAGGGCGTACAGCCCCGCCGCCAGGGTATAGTTCTGCTCCCCCGTGAGGAAGGTGGTAGCGTAAATGTACTCGTTCCACACATAGATGAGCACCATCAGCGCCGTCACCACGATGCTGGGCTTGGCCAGGGGCAGCACGATCCGGGTCACCACCTGGAAATTACCCGCCCCGTCGATGCGGGCGGCCTCCTCGATCTCGGTGGGGATGGTGTCAAAATAACCCTTGGTGTTCCACAGGCTGAACACCGCCATGGTGCCGGTATACACCAAAATCAGCCCAATGCGATGGTTGATCAGCCCGAAAGAGCGCAGCAGGCGGTAGATGGCGAACATGGACAGGATGGCGGGAAACGCGTTGAGCAGCACCAGGCATTTCAGCATGGCCCGCCGCCCGGGGAACCGCCGGCGGGAGAAGCAGTAGGCTGCCGGGATAGCCACCGACAGGGACAGCGCTACGGTGGATGCCGCCAGCAGCACCGTATTGCTGAACCAGGCGAGGATGTCCTCCCCAAACAGCACCTCCCGGTAGTTGTCCAGCGTGAACTCCTTGGGAATGAAGGAGAAGTCGGAGCTGAGCAGGCTGTTCTGGCCGTTAAAGGACACGCTCAGGGCGTAGAGGATGGGAATCAGCGTGACAAAGCACAGCGCGATGAAAAACACATTCAGCGCGGCCAGCCCCGCACGCTCCTTGATCTTATTCCGTTTCATAGATCCCCCTCCTCTCGCAGTTGGAACCGCGCGGAAAACGCGATCAGCAGGATGAAAATGATGATGGAGATGGCGGAGCTGTAGCCATAGTTGTTGGTAATGAAGGCGTTCTCATAGGCATAGGTGAGAATAGTGTGGAAGCCCGATCCGGTTTTGGCGCCTGCCTGCTGGGTAAGCAGGTACACCACATCGAAGGTTTTGAAGGTTGTGAACACCGTATTGATGACCGCGGGGGTGATAATGGGCCTGATGGCGGGCACGATGATGTACCGGGTGCGCTGGAACCAGTTGGCCCCGTCCAGCAGGGCGCTCTCCTCATAGCTGCGGTCGATGCTCTGCATGGCCCCGTCCATAATCATAATCATGAAGGGCAGCGCCAGCCACAGGTTCACCACCGTGCAGCAGATGAAAGCGGACAGATCGGAGGACAGCCATCGCACAGCCTCCAGCCCCAGCTTCTCCATCCACTGGTTGAGCAGGCCAAACTGGGTGTTGAACATCCCAGTTTTCCACAGCAGGATAGACACGTAGCCCGGCATGGCCCAGGGGAACATAAGCAGGGTCTTGTACAGCTTGCGCAGCCGCAGCTTCTGGATATTGAGCAGGGATGCCAGTACAAAGGCGATGATGAGCTGAAGAACCATATTCACCGCCGTCCACAGAATGGTGGCCAGCAGGGCGGATAGAAACCCGGAGTCGAACACAAACAGGGCGCGCAGGTAATTGTCCAGCCCCACGATGGTGAAATCGAACCAGTGGTATACGTTCATGTTGGTGAGGGAAATGTACCCCGTGTAGAGAATGGGGAACACCACCATCAGCGCGATGAGCAGCAGGGACGGTGTGGACCAGGCGTAGGAGTAGAAGATCCCCCTCCGGCGTTTTTTCGCCGCCTCATTCTTTTCCCTTTTTTTCATATGCGCACCTTATTTCATGGCGGCGATGAGCTCGCTGGCCTTGGCAAGGGCCGTATCAAAGCTTGCGCCCACATCCTTGCCGGACAGGTTCACGTCGGTGAGCAGGTTCCCCACCACCGTCCACATCACATCCATCTCCGGGATATTAGGCATGGGGACGGCGATCTCCGCGGTGGCCCGCATGGCCTGTACCAGTTCATCATTAGCCACGGAGGGGTCGTCGTAGCATTTGACATTGGCCGGGGCACAACCACTGGCCAGGGCCAGAGAGACGCCGATGGCGGGGTCGTTGAGGGCAACCAGCAGCGTCTTGACCGCCTCCGCTTTCCCCTCGGCGGCAAATTTCAGCACATGGATACCTTGGACGCCGGAATAGGGGGCCAGGGGTTGGCCGGTGGTATCCACTGTGGGCATGGGCGCGATGCCCAGGTCGATGCCTGCGTCCCGGGCGGTGGGCACCATCCAGGGCCCGCCGATGGTAGCATCCGCCTTGCCTTCCAGGAAGAGGGTGTTCACCGTGCTGTACTCCGTCTCCCCGGGCATGAGGGCCACAAATTGCAGGTGGTAGGCCAGCGCGTCCCGCACCGCCTGGGCATCCGGGAAGGGCGTGCCGTCCTCATCGATGATGGAGCCGCCAAAGCCGTGGATCCATGCGGCGCTGTAGTAGGCAGTGCTGTGCTGCTCCACGAAGCCGTACCGGCCCCGGCCGGTGTTGCGCCCCATGTAGTCCAGCAACTCCCCGGTGGTGGCGGGCGCCTCGCTGTCCTGCATATAGCGGCGGTTGTACATGAACAGCAGGGTCTCAAAATACAGCGGGAGCTGGTAGAGCGTGCCCTTATAGGTGGCGGCGGACAGGGTCATGGGCAGGTAGTCCGCCAAGGCGTCCTCCCCCAGCAGCTCCGTCACAGGGGCCAGAATACCCATCTCGGCAAAAACGCCGATCTTGTCATGGGCGAAGATGAACAGGTCGGGGGCGGCGGTGGGGTCGTTGCCCACCAACTTGAGGGAATCGGTGAGGCTGGTCTTTTTTTCAAAGACTATCTCCAGGTCGGGGACAGCCTCTGCCAGATAGGCGGATAGCGCCTCCACCACGGCGTCCTCCTTGTCGTGCCAGACCACCAGCTTGTTCGCGCCGGCATCAGACGGCTTCGGCCCGCCGCAGGCGGTCAGGCCCAGCAGCATGACCAGGGCCAGGAGCAGTGCGGTCAATCGTTTCATGGCGATACCTCCTCGCTGAAATGGCGTTCTGCGGATACGCGTCCGCCGCGCACCCGCAGAACAGCGGAATTATTTCTTCTTTTTCTTGGACACGGCCAGGGCCGCGCCGCCACCAACGGCTACCGCGGCCACGGCCACGCCGCCTACGATCAGTCCGGTGTTACTGCCCCCAGCGGGCTCCGGCTCGGCGGTGGGGGCTGGTTCCTCGGACGGGGCAGGCTCCGTTGTCTCAACAGGGGCGGGCTCGTCCGAGGGCTCCTCATAGGACACCACGGCGTCCTCCGGGCCGTTCACCACCACCCAGATGTCCTTCCCCGGCTCCACCGACAGGTCGGTGGTTTGCACCGAGCTCTCGTTGGCGTTGACGATGACGGAGTTGATCCAGCCGGGGGCCTGGATGGTGTACCAGTCCCCGTCCTGAACCAGCGACTCGCCGGGCCAGGAGGCAAAGGCGTTGGTGCCGTCCGGCGCGGACCAGGCCCACAGGCAGGGACCGGCCCAGTCAGCGGGAACCTTGACACGAATGGTGATGTCCTCGGCAGTCTTGTTGGGATCCTCGTACACCAGGTCATAGGTCAGATCATCATAGACTGTGATCCAGAGTTCCTTGCCTTCCACGGACACATCGTCGGTCTGGACAGCACCTTCGTTACCATTGACGATGATGGAGTTGATCCACACGGGGGCTTTACCGGTGAACCATCCATCCTCCCCTTCTTTCAGGGCCAGACCGGGCCACGCTTCATAGGCGTTGGTGCCGTCTGGCGCGGACCAGGCCCACAGGTTGGCGGTTTTCCAGTCCAGCGGGACGTAGGCGTGGACGACAAACTTTTCCACGTATTCCGGGATCTCGATCCGGGCCTGGGATTCATAGGCGATCTCCGCTGTGGCATCCTCACCGATGGTGAGCCATACCTCCTTGCCCGCCTCCACCGCGATCCCCTCGGTCTGCACGGGGGCCTCAGCGTCATTGTTGGCGTTCACGATGATATTCTGCACAAAGCCGGGGACGTAGGCGTAGTACCAGCCGCCGTCCAGGGGTTCCAGCTCCTCGCCGGGCCATGCGGCGAAAGCGTTGGTGCCGTCGTCCGCCCACGCCCACAGGCAGGGGGCTTCCCAGCCCTCGGGAGTTTTTACCACCACGGGTACCATCTCGTCCGTTTCGGCGGCAAGGGCAGCGGACGGCAGGCAGAGCAGGCACAGGATCAGCGAGAGTAGGATCGCAAGCTTCTTTTTCATGGTTTTCCCTCCTAATTTTTGGTTTATGTTTATACTATATCGTCAAAGGGAAAACACGTCAACAGAAAAAGAGGAAAGTGCTTTTCTGTCTGCTCTTTATATATTGCACAGTATATCCGTTTAGGTTTTGGCTATATTGACTATATAATTTTTTCTATTCGACAAAAAGGGAGCATGAAACCGCCCTTGCCTCAAGCCATCAAGGGAAAGCGCTTTCTTAACTTGTGATTCGCGATTGTTTTATTACCTATTGTGACTTTTGTATGCCGTATAGATAAGCATAGGATCTTCCTCCGTTTGCACATGGACCCAAGTCACAGGCATCCCGTGTAATGTATATTCCAAATGCTCCATGTTACGGCTCACCTCCAGAACCCAATAAAATCTGTCCCGGCAGCCGGGGTGACAGTTATCATGTGTTCCGGGGAGCCTTCCAGCTCACGATCCTCCACCCCCAACGCATACAGGAGCAGGCCAAGGGTGTCATGAAGCCCGGCCTGTTCCTGTGCGTTGCAGCCCAAGGCATATCCGGGCTGATGCTCCCAGATGGCGTTCATCAACTCGGGTTTACGGATCAGGCCGGTATCGGTCAACTGCGGGCGCACCCATAGAAGTTCCCAAATCGCAACACAAGCGGTTTCCCTTAGAAAGTATATGTACTCCATTTCGCCCTCGATATCCAGCTTCCGCCCCACACCCCGCAGCCCTTCCGACAACTCCCCATCCCCAATTGGGTAGCACACTGCCAGCCCTTCCTTGCAATGGCCCGTCTCTATCCAGTAGATCCCATTATCCAGCGGACGGTGGCGGAGGGTGTGCCCCCAAGGTGTGAGGAACGGCACAGGATATGCCCCAAAATAGTCCGGGCACAGTTCGGTACCATATAAAACGCGGCCACACGCAGAGACTTGCCCTCAGGCATAGGGAGGCCATGCGCCGCCTTATACCGCAGAACTTCGTATTCTACCGCTGCCCAAACGCCGTCCTCCGTCCCCAGACGGCAAACCCAAGCTGGAACGCCCTCCGGCCTGCAGCCCATGGCGCGAGCCTTCTGGGTAATGGGCGCCCCCTCCAATACGGCGTAATACTGCCCACCCTTCTCAATGGTGGGCAGAACACTCAGGTAGTACACACTGGGGCACTCCTCCTCCCAGCAGTGTACTTCGCCCAGTTCATAGGCCAGCAGGTCAAGCGTCTCTCAATGCATTAACTTCCCTCCAGACCAGTTAAGGCAGACAGGCGGAGCATAGGAATTGAGATTGCATAAACAAAAGGACAGTCCCGCCGAGCGGCGGGACTGTCACTCTTTCGGGTCAAGCCCTGTGAAAAAGTCATCGTAGGTACACCCGTAAATCTTCCGCAGTTCAATCAGCACGCTTGCCCGGATATTTAGCTGGCCCGCCTCGTATTTTGCATACGTTGTCTGACCGATATCACAGGAGCGCCGCTGCAGCTCCGCGCACAATTTCTCCTGGGAGATGTGGTGTGCCTCCCGGAGCCGTCTCAAGTTGTCCCCCATATTCCTGTCACGCCTGATTTTTTGCTCCATATCCGCTGACTCCACATAATTTCTGACCAATATTGGTTGCAATTATGATTAGTTTATGATATGCTAAGCAAAAATATTGTCCGCGATATTGGTCAGCAGTAAAATTTCATCTGCCGACGCGACATAACGGTAGGGAAAATTTGCAATCCTTTCTTGTGCGGATTATAATCAGTTTGTAGAGTTTCATATTTCATTATTGGAGGGAAATCACGATGGGCGACAAAGTAATTGAGGATCGCGCTGTACAGGCCGAGGGAGCGGGCGCCAGAAAGAAGCCTGGACGCAGGCCCATGACTCCTGAAGAAAAGATGGCCGCGGCACAGGTGCGGGCGGCAGAGAAGGAAAAGGCCAGCAACCTCAAACCGGAACTGTTCATACAGTACCAAGGTGAGGAAACGGATTTGGACACGCTGGTTGAACTGGCAAAAACACATTTTCGAGCTGAAAAAAAGCGCACCCCGGTCACTGGGCTGAGGCTGTATATCAAACCGGAAGAACGCACAGCCTATTACGTCGTCAATGACAAGTACAAAGGACAGGTTTCATTTTAACCACAGCGGCAAATGCGCCCCGGCTGATAAGCCGGGGCGCATCTTTTTGTTCAGGGCGCTTTGACCGTGTTGGTTGTGACAGTGCGGCTGTCGGTCACACCGTCAATCGTGGCAAAGACGGTGACCTCAGCATAGTAGGAGGTGCCCGAGGTGCCGGTGTAGGTGTAAGAGTTTCTGTGACTCATCGTACCGGAAGCCTTAAATCCGTTCAAATTCGTTGCGTAAATTGTTGTAACATAGTCTCCTCCTGATTTGTATATTTTCATATAAGAGACCCCTAATGATTCGGCAATATTGTTTGCTGAAACATCATATGTAATGACAAATTTTCCAGTGTTGCTACCTTTTGTAAGCACAGCTCCATAGGAACTGAGTGTCGGGCTTGACCTAACCACAGATGCTGACGCAGTTGCACTGCCGAGCAATGCAGCTACAAGTAAGGACACAATAATGAGTGAAAGAATACGGCGTGTTTTCATTCTATTATCCTCCTATAGAATCGATTATAGACTTCATTTCCGCTTCTGCAAGTTTCCCCCATATTTTTTGCAAAGTCTTGCCATTACTCCAGA
>CAJTVM010000011.1 GCA_910579595.1 uncultured Oscillospiraceae bacterium | reverse complement strand
ACACCCAGCTCTGCGATCTGCTCAAAGTTCCCTGACGTGTACTCACTCCCCATGTCGGTGATAAACGAAGCCGGGAGCATATCACAGTCCCAATCCTCACGACGGATGGAGATACCGAACCGATTACACCAGCCCACCTTATCAGCAATGATGTTCAGCATCAGCCCTCGGAGGCTATACACACCACCCTCCCATGAGAGGGAATACCCACAACATAGGCCACTGTAGGCATCGACACAGGCTGTCAAGATAGGTCTACCTACCAGACTTCCAGTATCATTGACAAGGTAGATGTCGCAGACCGTAGCATCAAACATCCCTGTGCCAACAGCGGGTGCAAACTCCTGTACCCCGTCACCAGTCAAAGGTCGATTGTTCCTCTGGTAGTTCTTCAATCCATCACGGGAGATGTAGAAGTTCTGTAGATTCCTGGTCTTACGATAGAAGTATCGGAACTGATAGTAGGATGGATATTCCTCAGCCAACACACCCAGGCCATCACAATACTTCTCCTTGAGCATCATCGTGTAGGCCGTCATAAGAGATTGCTTCTTCGTAGTATAGAAAAACTTGTTCAACGCCCACCGCATATTCTTCTCGTCCTGGGTCAGTTGCCGTTCATCCTCCCGACGCTTCGGAGCAAGAGCAGTCACGTCCCTGTAGGCCAGATATAGGCAGAGGTGGTTCCTGACGGTTGCCTTTTGATACTCCATATTCCTCGGCCACAGAGCAGATTAGCCGGGAACGCATCCGATCATCGGCAACGAAGGCCAGAACAGGAGCAATCACCGTGTACCTCTCGTACATGGTTTTCCTCTGGTCGGCATCTAGGGCATCGACACTCACCATGGCAACCCCAGTGACCTCGGACAGTTCACCGATGGTACACTCGGAGTAGGAATCCAATTCCGTAACCTCAACCCATACAGGCATCGCCCTCTTGATGCAGTCGATCACCAGGACCCTGTCCCCCTGTACTTCCAGTACCCGGATGATGCTGTCACCGGACCGGAGCAGGTCATACTTCCTCATCAATGACCACCCCCCAGTCTGTGACCCCATGCCTGAGCCAGTAATCTCTTGAAGCATCCAGCAGTTTCACCGTCAGAGGCTTCATCAGAAACTTATGGAACACACACTCCCTGACCATCAGATCACCGCCTGTCTTGGTGCATACGAAGTCTGAGGTGTACTCTCCTACCTCCAACCCGTCCAGCAAAACATTACACCTGATCTCAACAACCTCATCACTGGCTTGGAGCAGGTCAGCGTAGGCGTACTGGACAAGATCATACGTCCGGCAGACCTCAGCGCACTTGCTCAGCACCCGCTTCTCGCATCGACCCTTGAAGTTCTTCTTCCTCATGTTAGTAGTCCTCCCCTGTGGGAACATCCTGCCAATTCCCCAAAAGCAGTCCCCAAAAACGAAGTCAAGCAGTTTTTGGGAAATTTACGTTGATAGATTTGGGAGATGTCATCGCCAAAAAGCCTTGATACACAGGCGTTTTAAGCCTGATGCCAAATCCCCAAAAACACCATCCAGGAATATCACCATGTCGTGGGGCAATATAGATTTTTCTCGAAAAGGCAAAGTCGTTTGTTCTGTTGGGCTTCGCCTCCGTTTGCCCCCCGCCCTGGTGATTCTAAACAAAATGTCCCTAAAATCCGGTATCTATGCAAGGTTGAGGATAGTTCGGAGAACAAAAACAAGACCCTGCACGATTAGGTGCAAGGTCTTGTTTTTCTATGTCGGGGTCAATACTGATTGCCTCTCCGAGAAAAATCTATATTACCCCACGACACAAGGAAAGATTAAGCCTCCCTACTTTTGATAGCTGCCTGGGCGGCGGCCAAACGGGCGATGGGCACACGGAAGGGAGAGCAGGACACATAGTCCAGCCCGATCCGGTGGCAGAACTCCACGGAAGCGGGATCGCCGCCGTGTTCGCCGCAGATACCCACATGGATCTCCGGGTGGGTGGAGCGGCCCCAGCGGGTTGCGTTGGAGATCAGACGGCCCACGCCGTGCTGATCCAGCTTGGCAAAGGGATCCTGCTCATAGATCTTTTTCTCGTAGTATGCGCCCAGGAACTTGCCTGCATCATCGCGGGAGAAGCCGAAGGTCATCTGGGTCAGATCGTTGGAGCCAAAGGAGAAGAAGTCGGCGTGGGGGGAGATCTCATCGGCGGTCATGGCCGCGCGGGGGATCTCGATCATAGTTCCAACTTTGTATTTCATGTTGGAACCAGCCTCGGCAATGAGCTGGTCGGCGGTGGAGGTGACGATGCCCTTGACAAAGAGGAACTCCTTGACCTCGCCCACCAGGGGGATCATGATCTCAGGCACCATGGTCCACTCGGGGTGGCGGGCCTGGACGGCCAGGGCGGCCTTGATGACGGCCTTAGTCTGCATCACGGCGATCTCGGGGTAGGTGACAACCAGACGGCAGCCGCGGTGGCCCATCATGGGGTTGAACTCATGCAGACCGGCGATGATGGCCTTGATGTCGGCTATGCTCTTGTTCATGTCGGTGGCCAGCTTCTCGATATCGGCCTCCTCAGTGGGGACGAACTCATGCAGGGGGGGATCCAGGAAGCGGATGGTAACGGGCAGGCCCTCCATGGCCTCGTAGATGCCCTCAAAGTCGGACTGCTGCATGGGCTCCAGCTTGGCCAGGGCCTTCTCACGCTGCTCCACAGTGTCGGAACAGATCATCTCCCGGATGGCCGGGATTCGGTCCTCGTTGAAGAACATATGCTCGGTGCGGCACAGACCAATACCCTGAGCGCCAAACTTCTTGGCCTGGGCGGCGTCGTGGGGGGTGTCAGCATTGGTGCGCACCTCCAAGCGGCGGTACTTGTCCGCCCAGCCCATGACCCGGCCGAACTCGCCGCCGATGGTGGCGGGGACGGTGGGGATGGGGCCATCGTAAATCTTTCCGGTGGAGCCGTCCAGGGAAAGCCAATCGCCCTCGTGGAAGGTTTTGCCCGCCAGCTCGAACTGCTTGTTTTCCTCGTCCATCTTGATCTCGCCGCAGCCGGACACGCAGCACTTGCCCATACCCCGGGCCACAACGGCGGCGTGGGAGGTCATACCGCCGCGTACCGTCAGGATGCCTTGGGCGGCTTTCATGCCCTCGATGTCCTCGGGGGAGGTCTCCAGGCGGACTAGGACGACCTTCTCACCCCGGGCAGCCCACTCCTTAGCATCCTCGGCGGAGAAGACGATCTTGCCGGAGGCGGCGCCGGGGGAGGCGCCCAGCGCGGAGGCCAACATGGGGGCTTCCTTCAAAGCCGCGCTGTCAAACTGGGGATGGAGCAGGGTGTCCAGGGAGCGGGGTTCGATCATGGCCACGGCCTTCTTCTCGTCGATCATGCCCTCGTCCACCAGATCGCAGGCGATCTTCAAGGCGGCGGCGGGGGTGCGCTTGCCGTTGCGGGTCTGGAGCATATAGAGTTTGCCGTGCTCCACGGTGAACTCCATGTCCTGCATATCCCGGTAGTGATCCTCCAGGGTCTTGCACACCTGCTCGAACTGGGCAAAGGCCTCGGGGAACTTGTCGGCCATCTCGCTGATGGGCATGGGGGTGCGAACACCGGCCACCACGTCCTCACCCTGGGCGTTGGTCAGGAACTCGCCGAACAGCTTGCGCTCACCGGTGGCGGGGTTTCGGGTGAAGGCCACGCCGGTGCCGCAGTCATCGCCCATATTGCCGAAGGCCATGGACTGCACGTTGACAGCGGTGCCCCAGGAGTAGGGGATGTCGTTGTCCCGGCGGTAGACGTTGGCGCGGGGATTGTCCCAGGAGCGGAACACGGCCTTAATGGCGCCCATGAGCTGTTCCTTGGGATCGGCAGGGAAGTCCTGGCCGATCTTGGCCTTGTACTCGGCCTTAAACTGTCCGGCCAGCTCCTTCAGATCATCGGCGGTGAGCTCCACATCCTGGGTGACGCCTTTCTTCTCCTTCATCTCGTCGATGAGCTGCTCAAAGTACTTCTTGCCCACCTCCATGACCACGTCGGAGTACATCTGGATGAAACGGCGGTAACAGTCCCAGGCCCAGCGGGGGTTGCCGGACTTCTTCGCCAGGACGTCCACCACGTCCTCATTGAGGCCCAGGTTCAGGATGGTGTCCATCATGCCGGGCATGGAGGCGCGAGCGCCGGAGCGCACAGAAACCAGCAGGGGATTCTCCTGATCGCCGAACTTCTTGCCGGTAATCTCCTCCATCTTGACGATGTACTCCATGATCTGGGCCTGGATTTCATCATTGATCTTCTGTCCGTCCTCATAATACTGGGTGCAGGCTTCGGTGGTGATGGTGAAGCCCTGGGGCACAGGCAGGCCGATGTTGGTCATCTCGGCCAGGTTGGCACCCTTGCCGCCCAGAAGCTCGCGCATATTGGCGTTGCCCTCTGAGAACAGATAGACATATTTGTGAGCCATTGTACATTCCTCCAAATTCTTATCGGATGTGCTGGGAAAAGTTGATAATTGTATTTTATCAGAACATTGGGGAATGGTCAAGTAAGAGTTGCCTTCCGGTTCAGTTTTTTCCAGCAGCACGCTGGCGGTGCCGGATATCACAAAAAAGGGGTTTGATAGGGTCGCTGACCTGTTTTTTGCGCTGAAAATTTGCGCGGATGCAAAAAAGCGTTGACAAAAACCTGGTTTGTGCTATGCTGAAATTGGGAATACGAAAACGAAAGGGGAAGTCACATATGGGCTATACCAAAGAAGATATTATCCGCATCGTGAAGGAAGAGGACGTGAAATTCATCCGGATGCAGTTCACGGACATTTTCGGCCAGCTGAAGAACGTGGCCATCACTTCCTCCCAGATCGAAAAGGCGGTTAACAACCAGATCATGCTGGACGGCTCGTCCATCGAAGGCTTTGTGCGCATCAACGAGTCCGATCAATACCTGTACCCTGATCTGAACAGCTTCGTGATCTTCCCCTGGGAGCCCCAGCACGGCAAGGTAGCCCGGCTCATCTGCGATGTGCACAACCCAGACGGTTCGTCGTTTGTGGGGGATCCCCGCAGTGTTCTGGAGCGGGTGCTGGACAAGGCGAAGGCCATGGGCTACGATACCTTTAATGTGGGGCTGGAAGCGGAGTTCTTCTTGTTCCAGACCGACGAAGAGGGCAAGCCCACCACCCAGACCAACGATGAGGCGGGGTATTTCGACTTGGGTCCTCTGGACCATGGCGAGCCTACCCGGCGGCATATTTGCCTGGCCCTGGAGCAGATGGGGTATGAGATTGAGGCATCCCACCACGAGGTTGCCCCCGGACAGCACGAGATCGACTTCAAGTATGCCCCCGCCCTGGAGTGCGCGGATAAGATCATGACCTTTAAGCTGGCGGTCAAGACCATTGCCCAGCGGGACGGCCTCCACGCAACCTTCATGCCAAAGCCTATTTACGGTTTGGCGGGTAATGGGATGCACACGAATATGTCCCTGTACCAGGATGGGAAAAACGTGTTCTATGATGAGAATGGGGAGAAGGGGCTGTCTAGGGAATGCTACGCGTTCATCGCGGGCATTCTCCACCATATGAAGGGGATATCCGCCATCACCAATCCTCTGGTGAACTCCTACAAGCGGCTGGTCCCGGGGTTTGAGGCTCCCTGCTACATGGCCTGGTCCGCCTCCAACCGCTCCACCCTGATCCGCATACCTGCTTCTCGGGGGCAGGGTACTCGGGTGGAGCTGCGCTGCCCTGATCCCGCCTGCAACCCGTACCTGTCGCTGGCGGTGTGCCTGGCGGCGGGGCTGGACGGCATTGCGAAAGGTATGACTCCGCCTCCAGAGGTGACGGAAAATATTTTTGCGATGACTCCCGCCACCCGGAAGCGCCGGGGCATTGAGGCCCTGCCAGGATCACTTGAAGAAGCGCTCATTGCCATGAAGAAGGATAAGCTGGTTATGAATACCTTGGGACAGCACGTCACTTCTCAGTACATCGCCGGCAAGGAGGCGGAGTGGGACGAATACCGTACCAGGGTATCCTCCTGGGAGCGTGACAAATATATTATCAATTACTGATATGGATATTTCTATAAAACCGAAGACGGAAAGTTTAGAACCTGTATTCACAGCTGAAACCGCCGGATGGGCGAGGGTTTTTCCCGTCAGGCAAGGCAAATTTTCGCAGGAATCATTCTGTTTATTTCAAGAATGAGTACTTTTACCCGCTATTTTTGAAAGAAGATATCTTTACATCCGCCGGGAAATTCACCACTCGCGCAGAATATGAACCGGACAGCGGATTCTGATTGACGGGACGGTTTACCCCCTCGCTTGACCGCCTGCGGAACTGCGGCGGAGGTCTCATACTGTACACTCAAAGCGCATACGTTTCCCTATAAGGAGGGAAGCGTATGCGCTTTACTAAAATGCACGGCCTGGGCAATGACTACATTTTTCTCAACTGCATGGAGGGTACGCCGAATGATCTGCCTGGGTTAGCCTGCCGCCTGTCCGATCGCCGCTTCGGGGTGGGAGGAGACGGCGTCATCTGCGTTTGCCCATCGGATTGGGCGGATTATAAAATGAGGATGTTTAACGCCGATGGATCCGAGGGTGCCATGTGCGGCAATGGCATCCGGTGTTTTGGAAAGTACGTCTATGACAGGAAGCTGACGGACAAAGCCCACCTCGCCATTGAAACATTGGCGGGGGAACGGGAGCTCTCGCTAATGATTGAGGACGGCAAGGTATCAGGAGCCGTAGTGGGAATGGGCGCGCCTGAGATTCAGCCGCCTATGGAAATTGCCGTAAAGGGAATTTGCTTTACGGCAATTCCGGTGTCCATCGGCAATCCACATGCGGTGATTCAAGTGGAAGATCCCGCCGCGCTGGATTTGCAGGCCGTCGGATCCGCAGTGGAGTGCCACCCAGCCTTTCCCCACCGGGTCAATGCGGAGTTTGTCCGGGTGCTGAGCCGGGGCGAACTCCAGATGCGCGTTTGGGAGCGGGGCAGCGGCGAAACCTTGGCCTGTGGTACTGGGGCGTGTGCTTCGGCGGCGGCGATGATGGCCGACGGGAAGCTGGATCGAGAGGTAACGGTTCACCTGGCCGGAGGAGATCTGCGGGTGCGCTGGGACGAAAAATCCGGCCAAATGTTTATGACAGGCCCCGCTGTGACGGTTTTTGATGGCGAACTTGACGATTGACCAGGACGGGGGAAATATTGTACAATAGTTTAACACAATAAAGCAAGTAAGGAGTGGTCCCAATGGCCCACATCAATCAAAACTTCCTCAAACTTCCCGGCGGCTACCTGTTCCCGGAGATCGGACGCCGTGTCCGCGCCTTTTCCGCCCAGAACCCGCCTATGCCCCTGATCCGCTTAGGGATCGGCGACGTGACTCAGCCCCTGGCCCCCGCGGTGGTGGACGCCATGGTAAAGGCGTCCAAGGAAATGGGCGTCAAGGAGACCTTCCGGGGCTACTGCGAGGAAACCTGCTATGCCTATGATTTTCTGCGCTTTGCCATCCAAGACGCTTACCGGGAGCGGGGCGTGGCCATCGCCGATGACGAGATTTTTGTCTCCGATGGAGCGAAAAGCGATTGCGGCAATATCGGTGACATTTTCTCCGCCGACAACGTGGTGGCGGTGTGTGATCCGGTCTATCCTGTGTACGTGGATACCAACGCCATGGCGGGGCGGGCCGGCGATCACGATGGCGAGAAATGGGACAGCCTCATTTACCTGCCCTGTACCGCCGAGAATGGCTTTTTCCCCGACCTGCCCACAAATAAAGTGCCCGACCTCATCTACATCTGTTCCCCCAACAACCCAACCGGGACGGCGGCTACCAAGGAGCAGTTGAAGGTGTGGGTGGACTACGCCAACGCCCACGGCAGTATTATCCTGTTCGATTCCGCTTATGAGGCGTTTATCAGCGAGGAGGGCGTCCCCCACAGCATTTTTGAGGTGGAAGGGGCGAAAACCTGCGCCATTGAGTTCCGCTCCTTCTCCAAGTCTGCCGGGTTCACCGGCACCCGCTGTGCCTATACCGTGATCCCCAAGGCGCTGGAGCGGGAGGGAGCCTCCCTCAACGCCCTGTGGAACCGCAGGCAGGGTACCAAGTTCAACGGCGTACCTTATGTGATCCAGCGAGCGGCGGAGGCGGCGCTCAGCCCCGAGGGCAGGGTCCAGACCAAGGCTGCCATCAACTACTACCTGAACAACGCCAAGGTCATCCGGGAAGGGCTGACCGCCGCCGGGCTGACGGTATATGGCGGGGTGAACGCCCCCTATTTGTGGGTGAAAACACCCGACAGCATCCCTTCCTGGGACTTCTTCGATCTGTTGCTGAAGAAAGCCTGCGTGGTCACCACCCCCGGCGCGGGCTTTGGCCCCAGCGGGGAAGGGTACATCCGGGTCACTGCCTTTGGTGATGCGGAGGCGACAAAGGAAGCGGTACGGCGCATTGCGTCCATACTGTAATAACTGAATATCGAACTGCCCCGCCCGCCGGATTTCCGGCGGGCGTTTTTTGCTGCTTCGGCGCCCGTGGAAATTTTATGTCCACTGGAATATTGTGGGACACGTCCTCATATGAATGGGGTAACAAGTGAGGCGGTGAACGACATGGACGAAAGAAAACCGTGGGAGCAGGCGGCGGCGATACTCCCGGTACAGCAGCAAAACGGCCTGCGCGCCCTGGGGAAGGACAGGCTGGCCACCCTGGAGGAGCTGCGCCTGCGCCGGGGGTTTCCAATGACCGCGCTGCTGCCCCAGGGAGAGGTAGAGACGGACGGCCCGCCCATCGGGGAGGACGCCCTGCGCCAGGTGGTGGAGAACGCCACCCAGGCCAGCGCCCACACGGCGCTGGATCGGGTGAGGCAGGGGTTTGTCACCCTGCGGGGCGGGCACCGGGTAGGGCTGTGTGGATCGGCGGTGAAAAAGGATGGACAGATTGTCACCCTGCGGAACATTTCCTCCCTATCGGTCCGAGTGGCCCGGTCCGTTGTGGGACAGGCCGGGGATCTGCTGCCCCAGCTGATGGAGCAGGGTATTTTCCTCAGCACCCTGATTCTGGCTCCGCCGGGGGCGGGGAAGACCACCCTCCTGCGGGATTTGGTGCGGGGGCTGTCCGATGGGGACGTAGGTCCGCCCCTGCGGGTGGGGGTAGCGGACGAGCGTGGGGAGATTGCCGCGCTATGGCAAGGGGAGCCCCAGCTTTACATAGGCCGTCACACTGATGTGATGGACGGCTGCGCGAAGGCGGAGGGACTGTCCGTCCTGATTCGGGGGATGAACCCCCAGGCGGCGGCGGTGGACGAGATCACGGATTCCGCCGATGCCCACGCAGTCATTGAGGCGGCGGGGTGCGGCGTGGCGTTGATCGCCACCGCCCACGGGGACGGGGCGGAGGATTTGAGGCGCAGGCCGGTGTACCGCGCCCTGCTGGAGAACCGGGTGTTCCGGCGGTTGGTTGTGCTGGAGCGCCGGGAGGGCAGGCGGACTGCCCGGGTGGAGGTGCTTCCATGATCCGCTTGGTGGGCGCGGCCCTGCTGATTGCGGGGTGCGGCGGCCTGGGGCTGGGCGCGGTGAGCCGTCTGGATGGCCGGGTGCGGGATCTGCGGGAGCTGGCGGCGGGGCTGGAGCTGCTGCGGCGGGAGCTGGGCTGGCGGCTGACACCATTGCCAGAGGCGCTATCGGCGGCAGAGCAGGGAGCCCAAGGCCATGCCGCCCAGTTTTTCCGGTTTTGCGCCCAGAGAGCAGGATGCCTGTCTGGGATACCCTTTCAGCAGCTGTGGCGGGAGGGGTTGGAACAGTGCCCCCTGCGGCTCGACCAGGAGGACAGGGTGCTGCTGGAGCAGCTTGGCCCGGTGCTGGGCCGGTACGACGGGGACAGCCAGTGCCAGGCCGTGGACAAGGCCCTTGCCGGGTTGGCCCGCCAGCAGGCTCAGGCAGAGGAAAACCGGCGGCGGCTGGGCCGGGTGTACGGTGTGCTGGGGGTGACGGGGGGGCTGTTCCTCGCAATTCTGCTGATTTAACACATAGGAGGACGAACCATGAATGTGGACTTGATTTTTAAAATCGCTGCCATCGGCATTTTGGTGTCGGTGCTCAACCAGGTGCTCACCCGCTCGGGGCGGGACGAGATGGCGACGATGACCACTTTAGTGGCGCTGGTGGTGGTGCTGATGATCGTGGTGCAGGAGATCAGCGACCTGTTTGATCTGGTGAAAAACTTGTTTGGGCTGTGAGCGATATCATAAAAGTAGCGGCGACGGCCATTGCGGCGGCGGTATGCGCCGTGGTGGTGCGCAAGCAGGCCCCGGAGCTGGGGCTGGTGCTGGCGGCGTGTGCCGGTGCGGTGATCCTGCTGTACTGCTCCGGCGCGCTCCAGGCGGCGGTGGAGCTGATGGACAAGCTGATGGAGGCCGGAGGACTGTCCGCCCAGGTGGTAGAGCCGGTGATGAAAACGGCTGGCATCGCTATTGTCACACGGCTGGCAGCCGATTTCTGCCGGGATGCCAAGGAGGGCGGGCTGGCTTCGGCGGTGGAGCTGGCGGGGACGGCGCTGGCGCTGGTGACGGTGCTGCCGCTGATGTCGGCGGTGATAGAGGTGCTGACAGGGCTGATTTGAGAGGGGGAAATGGAGCGGTGCAAAAGATAGCGGCGCTGGTGCTGCTGTTCCTGATGCTTCCAGTGCTGTGCCTGCCCGCCCGGGGGCTCGCCATAGAGGAGGCGCAGGCCATCCAGGAGGAAGATCTGGACTTGGACGGCCTGGAGCGGGCAGCGCGGGAGCAGGGAGGAACGGTGGAATACGGCGTGAGTTTGGATGATGGACTGGCCGGACTGATTGACACCGGCACCCGGGAACTGTCCGGCGTTGTCCGCAGGGCTGCGCGGTCTGGAGTGCTGATTTTGCTGATCCTGCTGTTTTGCGGACTGGCGGGGACGGTGCAGGAGGGGATGGGGAACCGGCGCCCCCAGGCGGTGGAGCTGGCGGGGACACTGGCCGTGACGGCGGTGGCGGTGGCGGACGTAAACTCCCTGCTGGGCATGGGCACGGGGGCCATCGACCGGATTACGTCCTTTGCCAATGTGCTGCTGCCCATTGTGGCGGCGGTGACGGCGGCCACAGGGGCCATTACCGGGGCGGCGGTTCGGCAGCTGGCAGCGGCGCTGTTTTCTGATCTGCTGGTGAACCTGATCAACGGCCTGCTGATACCGCTGCTGTACGGCTATATCGCTGCCTCGGTAGCCCAGGCGGCGGTGGGGGCGGACGGACTGAAACGGCTGGCCGATCTGCTCAAATGGGCGGTGACGACTGTGCTGACCATCATCATGATGGTGTTTGTGGGTTACCTCACCGCCAGCGGTGTGGTGGCGGGGACGGCGGATGCCGCTACGGTCAAGGCGGCGCGGTTTGCCATCTCCGGGGCAATCCCGGTTGTAGGAGGCATTTTGTCCGATGCGGCGGAGACGATGCTGGCCTCGGCGGGGGTCTTGAAAGGGACGGTGGGCGTATTTGGTATGGTGACAATCCTGGGAATCTGCCTGCTGCCACTTTTGCAGCTGTCAGTGCATTACCTGGCCTATAAGCTGACGGCGGCGCTGGCCGCCACCATGGGGGAGGGACCGGTTTGCACCCTGGTGGACAGGCTGGGCGGTGCCTTCGGACTGCTGCTGGGCATGACGGGAGCGTGCTGCCTGCTGCTGCTCATTACGCTGGTGTCCTGTGCGTCGGTGACCGCCGCATGATGGGGCTGCTGCGGGAATGGCTGCTGGGGGTGGCATGCACAGCAACCGTATTGGCAATTGCCCAGAGTCTTGCCCCTGAGGGGGGCGCGAAGCGGGTATGCCGCCTTGCCGGAGGGCTGGCCCTGATGCTGGCGGCGGTGGGGCCGATGCTTCGGCTGGACGGCGAGATGCTGTCCCAGGTGCTGGAGGAGCACCGGGATTTGGCCCAGAGTTATGAAAACGAGCTGGAGGAAAAAAATAATTTGCTTTATCAAACGTTCATAGAGGAAGCTGCCGCCGCATATATTGTGGACAAGGCGGAGGAAATGGGCATTCTCTGCCAGACGGAGGTGACCTTTTCTTATGACGAGGACGGCGTGCCCTGCCCCTGGGAGGTCACCGCCTGGGGCGTCTGGACGCAGGAGGGGCGGGAAGCCGTCGGCCAACTGCTGGAGGATGACTTGGGGGTTCCCCCGGAGCGGCAGCATTACGAGGAGAGACAGCCATGAAATTCCAATGGAAGCCCCCCGAGGGGGCGGTGGGGAAGCTGCTGGATCAATACAAATATGTGCTGATCGTTGTCATTGCCGGGATTGTTCTGCTGCTATGGCCTTCGGGGGAGAAGAAGCAGGCGCAGGAGGCGGACGGCGCGGCAGACCTCTGGGAGAACTTCGATCTGAATGCCCTGGAGGAAAAGATGTCCCGGACGCTCTCTCAAGTAGAGGGGGCCGGGGAAGTGACGGTGACCCTGACGGTGAAGAACGGTATGGAGCAGGTGCTGGCATCCAACCGCTCCACCTCTGTGAGCGAGCGGGGGAACAGCGTGGAGGAGGAGACCGTGCTGGTGAACTCCGGCGGGAACCAGGAGGCGGTGCTGATCACCCAGCGCTACCCCACGTTTCAGGGGGCGCTGGTGGTATGCCAGGGCGGTGACGATGCCCAGGTCCGGCTGCAGCTGACCCAGGCGGTATCGGCGCTTACCGGGTTGGGGACGGATCGGATTACGGTATGTAAAGGAGGGGGGTGACCTCCTCAAGTAAAAAATTATGGAGGGCAGAGCAATGAGTGTTTGGAAACGTAACGCAGTGGTAGTAGCAATCGTCCTGTTTGTGGGGGCGGCGGTGTATCTGAACTGGTCGTACGGCAGAGAGGCGGCGGAGGGAGGAACCAGCGGCAATGGAAGCGGAAAGCTGCTGGGACAGACTACCCTGGTCAACGGGGAGAGCGGTGAGAAGGACGATGGTGTGGACGCGGGTGTGACGGCCAGCCAAAGCCCCGATGCCAGCGCAGACCCCAGCGCCGCGGCCAGCCAGCTGCCGGAGGGCACTGTATCCACCGGATATTTTGCCTCGGCGCGGCTGAACCGGCAGCAGGCCCGGGACAGCGCCCTGGAGCTGCTCCAGCAGGCCGCCGGTGATGAGAATGCCCAGCAGACCATTGTGGATGAGGCCAACGCCTCTATCCAGGCCATGGCGGCCCTTACCATGTCTGAGGCTAAGGTGGAAAACCTGGTTACCGCCAAAGGCTACGGCGACTGTGTGTGCTTCATCAACGACAACAGCGCCAGCGTGGTGGTGTCCTCCACCTCCGATGGGCTGAACGAGACGGATATTGCCAAGATTGCCGAGATTGTCATGGAGGAAACCAGTCTCGCCTTCAACAAGATCACCATCATTGAGGCGGAGCCATAAAGCGCAAAAATAGGATTGTATTTTTTCCGCTGGGGTGATATAATACCCTCAACTCAGAAAAGGAGCGTGAGGCGTTATGGCCGAAGGCAGGGAATATATCTCCCATGAAAGTGAGCTGGGCAGCGTCAGCATTTCCGAGGAGGTGCTGGCTGTCATCGCGGCGGCGGCAGCAGTGGATGTAGAGGGTGTGAGTTGTCTCGGCTCCGGTTTGAGCAGCGATGCCACTGCCACAGCCAACCGCAAGGCGCTGACCAAGGGCGTACGTCTTTCGTTGGAGGACGAGAAGGTGGCGGTGGATCTGTCCATTCTGGTGCGGTACGGCTATGTGGTCACCGATGTGGCCCGCGCGGTGCAGGACGCGGTGTTCAGCGCGGTAGAGAACACCAGCGGGCTGGGTGTGTCCTGCGTCAATGTGGCTGTGGTGGGAGTGACCTTCCAGAAGTAACGCGATTTCAATTTGAGCCGGGCTGGGGGCCCGGCTCTTTTTTCGCCAAAAAACAAAAAAGTGTTTTCTTTTTTCCCTCTTGCGTGTATAATGTACTGGATATACAAAATGGAGTTTTGTACCCATAGAGAGAAACGCCGGCGGATTGTGCCGGGAAAGGATGATTCCCATGAATAGAAGTACCGCCCGTGAGATTGCGGTGCACCTTGCCTTTGAGCTTGCCTTTTCCAGCGACAGGGCCGAAGCGCTGCTGGAGCGGGAGCTCACCCTGGATGCCTTCGCGGCCCGAGCAAAGGATGAACCGCTGTACACGGAATTTCCCGGCGAGGGCGAGCTGGGTTACATCACCACCCTGGTGCGTGGGGTGGGCGGCCATGGGGCTGAGCTGGACGGCTATATTGAGAAGTATGCCAAGGGCTGGCGATTTTCCCGCATTGACAGGGTGGCCTCCGCCATTATGCGGGTGACCATGTACGAGATTCTGTATATGCCGGATATCCCCAATAAGGTGGCTATCAATGAGGCGGTGGAAATTGCCAAAAAGTATGTTGATGAAGATGTGGTCAAGTTCATCAACGGCATCTTAGGCTCTTTTGTCCGCACCGAGCTGCCGGAACAGGAGTGAGGGCGGTATGACAGCACAATGTTTGGGCTTTGACACCAGCAACTACACCACCTCCGCTGCGGTGTTCGGCGGCGGGGCGGCGGAAAACCGGGGAAAGCTGCTTACCGTCCCCGAGGGGGCGCTGGGCCTGCGGCAGAGCGATGCGCTGTTCCAGCACGTCAAACGGCTGCACCTGATGGTGGAGCAGCTCCGCGCCGACGGGGCGGTGGGTGAGATCGCCGCAGTGGGCGCGTCCACAAAGCCCCGGGAGGTGGAGGGGTCTTATATGCCCTGCTTCCTGGTGGGCGAAGGGGAGGGACGGGCCTTGGCGGCAGCGCTGGGGGTGCCGTTTTATCCCTGTTCCCACCAGCAGGGGCATATCGCGGCGGCGGCTTGGTCGGCGGGACGGGAGGCTCTGCTGGACAAGCCCCATTTGGCATGGCATCTTTCCGGCGGCACCACCGAGCTTTTGAAGGTGGTGCCGGAGGGCCACACCGTCCGTGCGGAGGCGGTAGGCGGCACCAGCGATATTGCCGCAGGGCAGCTCATCGACCGCACGGGGGTGTTGCTGGGTCTCCCTTTTCCGGCAGGGAAGGCGCTGGACGCGCTGTACGGTCAGGCGGATGCGGGCCTTGGTTTTCATGTAAAGCTAAAAGACTTGACATTCTCTCTATCCGGTATGGAGAATAAGGTGAAGGAATTGCTGGAAAGGGGAGAGAAGCCCGCCAACATTGCCCGGTTTGTCATTGACACCATTACTGGCGTGATTTTGCGGGCCACGGAGCAGGCGCAGAAGCGTTGGCCGGGTCTGCCGGTGCTGTGCTCTGGCGGGGTGGCCTCCAACCGGCAGATCCGCGCCGCAATGGAGTGCGCCTGTGGCGCGGTGTTTGCCCAGCCCCAGTATTCCACGGATAACGCTCTGGGGGTGGCGATTCTGACTCACCGGGCGCTGGAACGGGGGATAGCGGGATGAATATCGAGAGCATTCCTGTCTATACTGTTTCCCAAGTCAACGGTTACGTCAAGTCACTGATGGATCAGGATGAACTGTTGACCGGGCTTTTGGTGCGGGGGGAGATCTCCAATTATAAATGCTACCCCTCCGGGCATCACTACTTTTCCATGAAGGATGAGCAGGGTTCTCTGCGGTGCGTCATGTTCCGGGGGGAGGCGGCAAGGTTGCGCTTCCGCCCCGCCAATGGAATGCGGGTGGTGGCCTTTGGCCGGGTGTCGGTTTATCCACGGGACGGGGCGTATCAGCTCTATTGCAGCGAGCTTCTGCCCGATGGCCGGGGATCGCTGGATGAGGCGTTTGAGAGGCTCCGCCGCCGTTTGGAGGGGGAAGGGCTATTTGACGCGGATGTAAAGCAGCCCTTGCCCCGGTATCCGAAAAAAATCGCGCTGGTCACCTCCCCAGTGGGGGCGGCGGTGCGAGATATGCTGCGGATTTTAGGTGCCCGCTGGCCGATGACGGAGGTTCTGGTGGTTCCTGTCCGGGTGCAGGGGAGTGAAGCGGCAGGGGAGATTGCCGCCGCAATTCACCGCCTGAACAATCGGGCGGATATTGATCTGATTATTACCGGGCGCGGGGGCGGCTCGAAAGAGGATTTGTGGGCCTTTAACGAGGAAGTGGTAGCCCGTGCCATCTACATTTCCAATATCCCGGTTATCTCCGCTGTGGGTCATGAGCCGGATGTGACCATTGCGGACTATGTAGCAGATGTGCGGGCGGCCACCCCGTCCAATGCCGCCGAGCTGGCTGTCCCCGATCAGGCGGAGGCGCAGGCGCGGCTGGCTCAGTTGAATAAGCGGCTGGCCCGGAGCTTGCAGAACCGGCTGAGCGGGGCATGGCGGGAGCTGGAACGGCTGAAAAACAGTCGGGCGCTGACGGATTGCAAGGCCCCCATTCAGGATCGGCAGATGGCGGTGGACGATCTGCGCCGTCGGATGGGCCTTGCCCTGCGCCGGGAGGTGGAGGGCGGGACGCGCACCTTCCACGCTGCCCAGACGCGGCTTCCGCTGGCTATGCAGGCGCGGCTGGCAAGGCTGCGGGGGCAGCTGGGCCGTCTGTCGGTGGGGTTGGATGCCCTGAGCCCGTTGAAGGTGCTGGGGCGGGGGTATGCCATCGCCAGACGGGGGGAGGACGTGGTGTCCTCCATTGCGGCGGTGCAGCCCGGGGAGGTGCTGGATGTGCTGGTTTCCAACGGTGTGCTGCGCTGTGAAGTGAAGGAAAAGGAGGAGAGGACATGGCGGTAAAAAAACCATCCTTTGAGCAGGCTATGGGCCGTTTGGAGGAGATTGTGGGGCTGCTGGAGCGGGGCGAGTGTGGTCTGGATGAGTCTCTGAAGCTGTTTGAGGAGGGGGCCAAGCTGGCAGGCCAGTGCGAGGAGCTGTTGGGCAAGGCGGAGCAGAAGGTGAACCTCTTGCTGGCGGATGACAGCGAGGAGCCCTTTAGGGAGGAAGATGCACAATGAATTACGGCCAGGAGTATGAGGCGGCGTTGGATCTTGTGGAAAAGGAGCTGTCCAACTGTTTTCTGAAGGATGGTCCAAACAAAGGGCTGCTGGATGCCATGCGATACAGCCTGCTGGCCGGGGGCAAGCGAGTGCGGCCTGTTCTGGCGCTGAAATTCTGTCAGGCGCTGTGCGGGCAGATGGAGCCGGCGCTGGACTATGCCTGTGCAGTAGAAATGCTTCACACCTATTCACTTATCCATGATGACCTGCCCTGCATGGACGATGACGAACTGCGCCGGGGCAAGCCCACCTGCCATGTGAAATACAGCGAGTGGCTGGCCCTGCTGGCGGGGGACGCGCTGCAAACAGCGGCTTTTGAGCGGCTGTCCTTGTCCAAGCGGACAGATCCGGCGGCGAACGCCAGAGCCTGCGGAGTGCTGGCTGCGGCGGCGGGGTGCGGCGGAATGTGCGCGGGACAGTATTTAGATATCATGGAGGAGGGCCAGCAGTTGGACGAGGCACGGCTGACCCAGATCCATACATGGAAAACGGCGGCACTGTTGAAAGCGGCTTGCCTTCTGGGGGTGATCGCCTCCCCGGTGGAGCCTACGTTGGAGCAGTGGGCGGCGGCGGAGCACTATGCCCAGGAGCTGGGGCTGGCTTTCCAGATCCGGGACGATATGTTGGACGTGGAGTCTACCGCTGAGGAGCTGGGCAAGCCCATCGGCTCTGACGCGGGCAACGGGAAAACCACGTTTGCGTCGCTGTACGGCTTGGAGAAGTGTGCCAGGTTGGTGGCGGAACATACCCGGCTGGCTCAGGAGAGCATTGCCGGAGTGTTCCAGAATACGGAATTTTTGTGCGAATTGGCGCAGTCGCTGGCCATTCGGATAAAATGAATCAGAAGGGCGGTAGAACATGGTAAACAAAATCCTGCTGATCGCGGTGGCGGCCTGGGCGGTGGCACAGCTGCTGAAGCTGCTGATCTCCACGGCGGTTTACCACAGATTTGACATCAATTATCTGTTTACCGGAGGAGGTATGCCCAGCTCCCATACGGCGCTGGTGTGCAGCTGTGCCGTTGCCGCGGCGTTTGAAACCGGAGTGGATTCACCGCTTTTTGCGGTGGCGGCGGTACTGGCCTTTATTGTCATGTATGACGCAGCTAATGTCCGCCTGGAGACCGGGAAACAGGCTAGGGTACTGAACCAGCTCCTGCGCAGCTGGGGGGAAGGAAAGCCAGAGGAGTTCGAGGCTGAGCTGAAAGAGCTCATCGGCCACACGCCCTTGCAGGTGGCGGTAGGCGCGGCCTTGGGCATCGCCATGGGGGTTGGGGGCAGTTTGCTCCCAATATGGTAAATTTGCGGGATTGCTGCGGGCAGAGCCCGGAGCGAAGAAAGAAGGTGCGTCCATGATTCCGGATTGTTTGAATGAAATTACCGATTTGCAGGCCCGGCTGCTGTGCGATCAGCTGCGGGAGCGGATTGTGGACAGCGTCTCCAGGACCGGCGGCCATCTGGCCTCCAACCTGGGGGTGGTGGAGGCAACAGTGGCCATCCATCGGGTATTTGATCTGGATACGGACAGACTGGTATTTGATGTGGGCCACCAGTGCTATGCCCATAAGATCCTCACCCGGCGGGACGGGCAGATGGACAGCCTGCGCAAGCTGGGCGGCCTGTCCGGCTTCCCAAAGCCCAGGGAGCACCGGGCAGACGCCTTTATTGCCGGACACGCCTCCAATGCGGTGTCGGTGGCCCTGGGGATGGCCCGGGCCAGGACAATCAGCGGGGAGGATTACAGTGTACTGGCTATGCTGGGGGACGGGGCCATGACCGGCGGCCTTGCATATGAGGGCCTGTCCGATGCAGGACAGAGCGGGGAACAAATTGTGGTGATCCTCAATGACAATGGGATGTCCATCACCAAAAACGTGGGTGGTGTGGCCCGCCATCTGGCCCAGCAGCGGTTGAAGCCCCAGTACCTCCGATTTAAAAAAGTGTACCGGAAGGTTACTGGTGCCACCGCAGTTGGTCGTGGGGTGTACCGCTTCACCCATCGAACCAAGCAGGCGGTGAAAGACGCGGTGCTCCATTGCAGTATGTTTGAGGATATGGGCTTTACATATCTTGGCCCAGTAGACGGCCATGATGTAAACTACCTTACCCGGCTGCTGCGATACGCCAAGGAGTTGGACTGCCCGGTTCTGCTCCATATTAAGACTGTAAAGGGAAAAGGCTATCCACCTGCGGAAAAGGAGCCGGATAAATTCCATGGCGTTGGACCCTTCTGCCGGGAGAACGGCGCCGCCTTGGACAGCCACGGGGAGAGCTTCTCCTCTGTGTTCGGGGAAACCATGTGCCGTCTGGCATCGGAGAGGGAGGATGTGTGTGCCATCACCGCCGCTATGCGCAGCGGTACGGGGCTGGATCGATTTGCACAGGAGTATCCCCAGCGTTTCTTTGACGTTGGGATTGCCGAGGGACACGCCGTGGCCATGGCCGCAGGAATGGCCAAGCAGCGGGTGATCCCGGTGGCGGCTATTTACTCCACCTTTTTGCAGCGGGCCTACGATATGCTGATCCATGACGTTGCAATCCAGGGGCTTCATGTGGTGCTGGGTGTGGATCGGGCAGGACTGTCCGGTGAGGACGGGGAGACCCACCACGGCGTATTTGACGTGAATTATCTCGACTCGGTGCCCGGGATGAAAGTTCTCTGCCCCGCCAGCTTTGAGGAGCTTCGGGCTATGCTGCGCTATGCGGTGGAAAAGGTGCGCGGCCCGGTGGCAGTGCGCTACCCCAAGGGTGGCGAGGGGGAATACCGGTCCATGTGCGGTATTGAAGGGGCCAGCGTCATCCGCCCCGGTACAGATGTGACCATTGTGACATACGGCACTATTATCAACGAGGCGTTGGCAGCGGCAAAGCGGTTGGAGGAAAAAGGGAGATCTGCCCAAGTGGTGAAGCTGAACAGCACTGCGCCGCTGGATGTGGACACCGTGGCCGCCTGCGTCAAAAAGACCGGACGGCTGGTGGTGGCAGAGGAGTGCGTAGATGCCGGGTGCGTGGGGCGCAGGATCGCTGCCGAGCTGACCCTCCGAGGGGTGGACGGTGTGAAGCTGGTACTGGTGAATCTGGGAAACCGCTTTGTACAGCATGGCACTGTGACGGAACTGCGGGCGCTGTGTGGAATTGACGGGGCGTCCATCTGCCGCAGGGCATTGGAGGTGATAGAGCGTGGCTAAAAAGCGTTTGGACGTGCTCTTGGTGGAGCAGGGGCTGGCGGAGAGCCGGCAAAAGGCTCAGGCTATCATCATGGCAGGCCAGGTTTATGCCGGGGAGCGCCGCTGCGACAAAGCGGGGCAGGGCATGGACGAAGGTACCGTTTTGGAGGTTCGTGGTCAGGCCTTGCCCTACGTGAGCCGGGGTGGGCTGAAGCTGGAAAAGGCCATGAAATCCTTTCCCATCGCGCTCAAGGACAAAATCGTCGCCGATATTGGGGCTTCCACTGGCGGTTTTACCGACTGTATGCTAAAAAACGGTGCGGCAAAGGTGTATGCCGTGGATGTAGGCTACGGCCAGCTGGCCTGGGCGATTCGGAACGATCCCCGGGTGGTGTGTTTGGAGCGCACCAATGCCCGGTATCTTAACCGGGAACAGATCCCGGATCCACTGGATTTTGCCTCCATTGATGTGTCCTTCATCTCGCTGGGACTGATTCTGCCCACCCTCCGGCCGCTGCTGAAGGATGGGGGAGAGGTGGCGGCGCTGGTGAAGCCCCAATTCGAGGCAGGCCGTGAGAAGGTGGGCAAGAAAGGCGTGGTACGAGACCCCGTCGTCCATCTGGAGGTGCTGGAGCAGTTTCTCCGCCACGCCGCACAGTCGGATTTTTCTGTAAAGGGATTAGACTTTTCACCTATACGGGGACCGGAAGGAAATATCGAATATTTGGGCTACCTTTGTGTTGGGGCCGGGGATGGCTTTGACTGCGATTTGAAGGAGTTGGTCCGTGCGTCCCATGAGGCATTGAAAGGGGAGGGACAATGAAAATCGTACTAAGTCCAAACCCTTACCGGGACAGGGGGCTGCGCGCGGCGCAGTTTGCCCGGCGTGTGCTGGAGCGCAGCGGCGTGGAAACCGTAGTGTGCCTCCCCTTTGAGCTGGATGAAGGAAGCCGGCTGGAGCTGCCCGCCGATCTGCCTCTGGGAAAGTTGCCCCAGGAGCTGGAGGGGGCAGATGTGCTGGTGTGCTTCGGCGGGGACGGGACCATTCTCCACTCTGCCCGGGAGGCCACCGCAAGGAATATCCCTGTGCTGGGGGTGAATTTGGGAAGCGTTGGCTTTATGGCGGAGCTGGAGCACAATGAGCTGTCCCTGCTCTCTCGACTGGCCGGGGGCCGGTTCGGCACGGAGCGGCGGATGATGTTGGATGTAACGGTGCGGCGGGAGGGCCGCCCGGTGTTCACGGAGCTTGCGCTGAATGACGCGGTGATCACCAAAGGAGCGGTAGCCCGTGTGCTGGATCTGGAGGTGACGGGGGATCGAGTGGTGATCTCCTCCTTTTCCGGGGATGGGATTGTGGTGGCCACCCCTACCGGATCCACCGCCTATTCTATGGCGGCAGGAGGACCCATTGTGGAGCCTACGGCGGAAAATATCATTATTGCCCCCATCTGCGCCCACTCCCTCCACGCCAAGCCTTTTGTTCTGGACAGCGCCCGTACGGTTGGCGTGCGGTTGGCAGCTGGGATCAAAAAAACTGCCTACCTGTCTGTTGATGGCGGGAGGGCCTTCCGTGTTCAGTCGGGGGACTGGGTGGAATGCCGCCGCTCCAGGCAGACGACACGGCTGGTCAAACTCACTGGGCGAAGCTTTTATGAGCGAATCAACCAAAAATTAGGAAAGGCGTGAGTGGGATGAAGGCCAAGCGGCAGGCGGAAATTCTGCGCATCATCACTGAGCAGGACGTGGAAACCCAGGAGG
This sequence comes from uncultured Oscillospiraceae bacterium, assembly GCA_910579595.1. Lineage (GTDB taxonomy): Bacteria > Bacillota > Clostridia > Oscillospirales > Oscillospiraceae > Enterenecus. The sequence continues at coordinate 26,178 of CAJTVM010000011.1, read as the reverse complement.
AAATGCTGGAAAACCTGCGCAAATGTGGGATCCGAGCCACCCAAGCCACCATTTCCCGGGACATCAAAGAACTAAACCTAATCAAGCAGCCCACAGATAACGGGCTTTACCGCTATGTGGTGTCGGCGGAGCAGCCAGCCCGGCGGGCTTTTGCCGGACGACTGCAAAATATATTTAAAGAAGGCGTCACCTCCTGTGATGTGGCCCAGAATATCGTGGTGGTGAAAACTATGCCTGGATTGGCCCCGGCGGCGGGGGCGGCACTGGACGGTATGGAGATCGAAGGCCTAGTGGGCTCACTGGCGGGGGATGACACCGCTATCTTGATCATGCGCAGCAGCCCGCTGGCGGAGGCGCTGTGCCGGGACATCGAATCAATGCTGGAATGAGGGGGAGCGAATTATGCTGTCCTTGCTGCATATTGAAAATATCGCGGTGATTTCCCAGGCGGATATCACCTTTGACAAAGGCTTTAATGTGCTCACCGGTGAAACTGGCGCGGGAAAATCCATTGTGATCGACGCCATCGGTGCCATCATGGGGGAGCGCACCAGCCGGGATCTTATCCGTACCGGGGCGAAGTCCGCCCGGGTGTCGGCAGTATTCCGGGAGCTTCCGGCGCTGGACTGGTTTGAACGGCAGGGGATTGCCCCCGACGAGAATGGGGAGCTGCTCATTGAGCGGGCCATCCAGGGGGACGGGAAAAACGTCTGCCGGGTGAATGGGCGGCCTTTGCTGGTAACCCAGCTGCGGGAGCTTGGGTGCCAGCTGCTGAATATCCACGGCCAGCACGACGGCCAACAGCTGTTGGACGAGGAGTGTCATCTGGATTACCTGGACAGCTTTGGCGGAACAGGGGAGAGCCGGACGGCCTTTGCCGCGGCCTATGAGAAGGTGCGCGCCCTCCGGCGGGAGCGGGACGATTTGCAGATGAACGATGCGGAAAAGGCCCGCCGAATCGACACCCTGACCTATCAGATTGAGGAATTGGATGGGGCGGAGCTGCGCTTGGGCGAGGACGAGGAGCTGTCCGCCCGCCGGGATGTACTGCGCAACGCCGAGCGGCTTACCGACGCGGTGGATGGGGCGTGGCAGGCCCTCACCGGCGGGGACGATGGCGAGGGGGCCGTGTCCCTGATTGTGGAGGCGGAAAACCGGTTGGCCCAGGGGGGGCGGTACAGCGGCGATCTCAAGGAACTGTCAGAAAAGGCGGCGCAGCTGCGGTGCGACGCGGACGATCTGGCGGAGCTGGTGCGGGATCTCCGGGGTACCCTGGATTTCTACCCCGGCGAGTTGGATGAGATCGAGGAGCGGCTGGATAAGCTGTACCGCCTGAAGAAAAAATATGGCGGCAGCACGGAGGAAATGCTGGACTATCTGGACAAATGTAAGCGGGAGCTGGATGCCATTCAGTTTTCTGAGGATCGCATTGTCCGGCTGGACAAAGAGCTGGAAAAAGCGTTGGAAAAGGCCAGGGAGCAAGGGAAGTTACTTTCCACAAAGCGGCAGAAGACGGCGGACAAGCTGGCCAAGCGGATCCAGTCAGAGCTGAAGGAACTGGATATGCCAAAGGTGCGTTTCCAGGTAGAGTTTGCCCCCAAGGATACCCCAGACGGCATGGACGCCACCGGGATGGATACGGTGCGGTTTTTGATGTCCGCCAACGTGGGGGAGGACTTGAAACCCATCAACAAGATCGCCTCCGGCGGCGAGTTGTCCCGGATCATGCTAGCGCTGAAAAATGTGCTGGCGGAGACAGAGCAGGTGACCACCTTGATTTTCGATGAGGTGGACACCGGCGTGTCCGGCCGGGCGGCGGGAAAGGTTGCGCAAAAGCTGTTCCAGGTGTCGAATGCCAAGCAGGTGCTGTGTGTCACCCATCTGCCTCAGATTGCTGCCATGGGGGACGTCCACTTCTCCGTGGAGAAAGGGGAGCAGGATGGGCGCACATATACCCAGGTAGAGCGGTTGGAGCGCCCCCGGCGCAAGGAGGAGTTGGCTCGGCTCAGCGGCGGCGGCGTCACCGCCGTTATGCTGGATGGGGCAGAGGAGTTGCTGGCGGCGGCGGAAAAATATAAAACAGGAGTGCGGAAAAAGGTATGATAAAAGCGGCTTTTTTTGATGTGGATGGGACGCTGGTGAGCTTTCAGCAGACCCAGCTTTCCGATCGGCTTCGGGCGGATCTGCTGGCAATACAGGCAAAAGGGTTCAAAATCGTTGTTTGCACAGGCCGGGCACGGCAGGATCTGGCCCGTACCGGGATGCTGCGGGATGTGGAATTTGACGGGTACATCACACTGAACGGCCAGTGCTGTTATGATCGGGAGGGGATTTACCGGGACATTCCCATTTGCCGGGAGGATTTGGAGGCCGCCAGACAGGTGCTGCGATCCAACCCCCGTCTGGCGGCTCTGATGGAGGGAGACGGGCAAAGCTACCTGACCAAAATCGATGACAGGGTGCGGGATATTTACAAGTTCCTCCACACAAAGCTGTTTGATATCAGGCCACCGGAGTGGATGCTGGAGACGAAGATATATCAATTTGTCCCCCTGGTGGGCCCGGAGGACGAGGATCTTTTCCTGTCTGTCATGCCCCACTGTATCCATACCCGCTGGCATCCAAAAGGGATTGACATTCTGCCAAAAGGCGGCGGAAAGGCATCCGGAATTCAGGCTGCCATGGAGCGGTATGGGCTGTCAGCGGATGAGATCATGGCTTTCGGCGACGGGGAAAATGACATTACCATGCTGGAACTGGCGGGAACCAGTGTGGCGATGGGGAATGGCGTAGAACTTGCTAAGGCGCAGGCGGACTATGTGACGGCAAGTGTGGACGAGGACGGCGTGTCCCAAGCGCTGCGGCACTTCGGCCTGCTTTCGGCCCTGAATTGACCTGTAGAACAAAGACTGGGCTGCACCAGGGAGAGACTGTTTTGGCAGATTTTTTCCAGTTTAGCCTGATTTTTTTGGTCAAAATGGAAAATTTTTTGGTTTTCATGAAAATTTAGGTTGCATTGCCAAATCAAAAAGGGTATACTATTTATGAGATATTGTACGTATTTTGATAAGGAGGCGAGAGGGTGTATCAGGTTGGAGACAAGGTGGTTCACCCCATGCACGGGGCGGGAGTCATTGACTCTATCGTTCAGCGCAAGGTGGCCGGTAAGTTGGAGGACTATTATCTTCTGAAGCTGTCGGTGGGCAGCATGACGGTGATGATTCCCACTGGGAACACCGGGGAGATTGGTGTGCGCCCTATTGTATCAGGCAAAGAAGCGGAGGATCTGATCAACGCCATGGAGAACATTGAGGTGGACATGACGCAGAACTGGAACCGCCGCTACCGGGAGAATATGGTGCGCTTGAAAAGCGGCGATTTGCTGGAAGTGGCCCGGGTGGTGAAGGGCTTGCTGCTCCGGGAGGGACAGCGAGGCCTGTCCAACGGGGAGCGGAAAATGCTCCACACAGCCAAGCAGATTTTGATTTCTGAGCTGGTATTGGCCCAGAGCCTGCCTTACAAGACGGTGGAGGACAATATTGATACGCTGCTGAACCATTGATAGTCAAGCGGGAGGGAGCCTGAGGGCTCCTTTTTGCGCAGTTAAAAATGGGGTTGGTGAGGACGATGGGATTGTTCCGCAGGAAGAAAAAAGAGGCTGGGCCCCAGTGCTCCGCCGTGATTGTCGCCGCCGGGGCATCCACCCGAATGGGATTTGACAAGCTGCTGGCGGAGGTAAGGGATATGCCTGTCATTGTGCGCACCATTGACGTGTTCCAACAGGCCCCCAGTATTGCTGAAATTGTGGTGGTTACGAAAGAAGATCTGGTACCCGAGGCAGCCCGTTTGTGCCAGCAGTTCCAGCTCACCAAGGTTGTCAAGGTGATCCGGGGCGGGGAAAACCGCACCCAGTCCGCCCGGCTGGGCACGCTGGAAGCTGACAGGAATGTCCCGCTTATCGCCATCCACGATGGTGCCCGGCCCTTTGTCACCGTGCAGATGATTGAGGACGTGGTGGCCCAGGCCGCGAAAAGCGGCGCCGCCGCCCCCGCCATCCCAGTCAAGGATACCATAAAGCTGGCCGATGACGGTGTGGTGGAGCAGACGCTGGAGCGCTCCAGGCTGTATGCGGTGCAGACACCCCAGGTGTTTGACGCCTCCCTGATCCGGGCCGCGCTGCAAAAGGCGTTGGACGATGGGGCGGAGCTTACCGATGACTGCGCGGCGGTGGAGCGGCTGGGGATGAAGGTGGTGCTCACCGCAGGAGATGACAGGAATATCAAGATCACCACCCCGGTGGATCTGCTGCTGGGGGAGGGCATTGTGGAGGAGGCGCTCCGCTTATGAGAATTGGACATGGATACGACGTACACCGGTTAGCGCCAGAACGCAGGCTGGTTCTGGGTGGGGTGGAGATTCCTTTTGAAAGGGGGCTGCTTGGCCACTCAGACGCGGATGTGTTATCCCATGCTGTAATGGATGCCTTACTGGGGGCATCGGCGCTGGGGGACATTGGCAAGTTGTTTCCGGACAACGACCCCGCCTACGAGGGGGCGGACAGCCTGGTGCTGCTCAGTCGGGTTACCCAGGCGCTGGCGGAAAACGGGTATGGGATTGGCAACGTGGACGCCACCGTCCTGGCCCAGCGGCCCAAGCTGGCCCCGCACATCCCCGCCATGCGGGAGCGACTGGCCAAGGCTATGGGGATTTCCCCGGACCGGGTGAGCGTCAAGGCCACCACCGAGGAGGGCTTGGGCTTTACCGGGACGGGGGAAGGGATTGCTGCCCATGCTGTAGCGCTCATCAATGAAAACTGAATCTGGAACCCGCGCCTCCCTTATGGCATATGATGGCCTTGAGGGGGGCGTTTTGTGTTCCCCCACGGGCAAATCAGATGATACGGGAAAGGAATGGTGGGCCCATGGTTTCTTATTTGATTATCTGCCGCTCGCTGACCTACGCGCAGCGCACCGCCCATGTGCTGGAGCGGGCAGGCATTTCCGGCTCCGTCCTTCGTTCGCCCAAGCTGATCTCCAAGGAGGGGTGCGGCTACTGCGTCCGCATTCCGGAGCGGCGGCTCACCGACGCGCTGATGGTACTGCGCCGGGAGGGCATAGCCCCCAAGCAGGTTTTTCTCCAGACGGCGGACGGCGAATACAGCGAGGTGAAGGCATGATCTATTTTGACAGCGCGGCGACAACGCTGGAAAAGCCCCAGGCTGTGCCCTCCGCCACCGCCTGGGCCATGAGGCATCTGGCCAGCCCCGGCCGGGGCGGCTACAGTGCGGGCATGGGGGCGGCGGATTTGATGTATCGGACGCGGGAGCAGGCTGCTCACCTGTTCCACGTCAGCGATCCGGAGCAGGTGGTGCTCACGTCCAACGCCACCCACGGCTTAAATATCGCCATCCGATCCCTGGTGAAGCCAGGGGGGACGGTTGTGATCTCGGGTTATGAGCACAACGCTGTTACCCGGCCCCTCCATGCCATCCCCGGAGTGAAAATTAAGGTGGCGGCAGGACCGCTGTTCGATGCCGGTGGCGTATACGCCGCCTTTGAACGGGAGGTCACGCCAGAAGTGGACGCAGTGATTGTCAACCACGTCTCCAACGTGTTCGGGTTCATCCAGCCGGTGGAACGCATTGCCCGGCTGTGCCAGGAGCGGGGCAAGCCGCTGATCGTGGACGCATCTCAGTCTGCGGGCATCCTGCCGGTGGATATGGAGGGCTGGGGTGCGGCGTTTGTGGCTATGCCCGGGCACAAGGGGCTGTACGGACCCCAAGGCACCGGACTGCTGCTGTGCGGTGGAGACGCAGCCCCCTTGCTTTGCGGTGGGACGGGCAGCCTGTCCGCCCGGCAGGAGATGCCGGACTTTCTGCCTGATAGGCTGGAGGCGGGCACTCAGAACGTGTGCGGCGCGGCCGGGCTGCTGGCGGGGATGAGGTTTGTCAGCCGGAAGGGTGTTGGGCGGATTCATGCCCACGAGCGTGCCCTGGCGTGCCGTATGATGGATCGTTTGGTGTGCGTCCCCGGTGTGGCAGTGTTCCGGGGCGGACAGGAGCAGAGCGGCCTGTTTTCCCTGACGGTGGAGGGCATGGACTGCGAGGTGGCGGCGGAGGAGTTGGCCAAATGGGATGTGGCGGTACGGGCTGGGCTGCACTGCGCCCCGCTGGCACACCAGTCGGCGGGTACGGCGGACACGGGAACGATCCGGTTCAGCTTTTCCGCCTTCAACAATGCTGGACAGGTGGATCGGACGGCGGCTATCTTGCGGAAAATTGTGAAAGACGGCAAAAAGGCGTGGTAAACCCACGCCTTTTTTGTTGGTGTAATTTTGAATTTTCTTTGATTTATTTGTGATTCCCTTGCCAACTGACGGCGGATAAGGTATAATGATACGACAAGCTGGAAGGGTGTGCCCGCTTGCGGCGGGGAAAAGGGTGGATGTGCATGGATATTATTTGGGAGGCGTTGAGGTCAGCGCCGGAATATTTGAAGCTCATTGGATTTGCCGATATTCTGGATATGGCGATTATAGCCTTTGGAATTTACCACCTGTTCCGCTTTGTGCGAAAGAGCCGTTCCGGGCAGGTGGTGAAGGCCATTGTATTTTTGCTGGTGGCCATGGCCCTTGCCACAACCTTCCATCTGCGGGTGGTGAGCTTTGTGCTCACTAACGCCATGGAGCTGGGATTCATCGCCCTGATTATCATTTTCCAGCCAGAGCTGCGCCGCTTTTTGGAGCAGATGGGCAGCGGCAGGATCAAGGAACTGTTTGTGGCGGAGTCCATTGGAAACGATTTGGAAAGCGCTATTGTGGAGACGGTGGATGCCTATACCTCCATGTCCAAAGACAAGGTGGGTGCACTGATGGTGTTTGAGCGGCGCACCATGCTGGACGATATGCTGAAAACGGGTACCGCCCTGGACTGCCAGGTGTCTGCGGAGCTTTTGAAAAACCTGTTCTGGAACAAGGCACCCCTCCATGACGGAGCGGTGATTGTGCGCAATGGGCGCATTGTGGGGGCGGGATGTATGCTCCCCCTGTCCGGCAACGTGAACCTGAGCCGGGAGCTGGGGATGCGCCACCGGGCTGGCATCGGAGTCAGTGAGAACTCCGACGCGGTGGTGGCCATTGTGTCGGAGGAGACGGGTTCCATTTCGGTGGCTGTAAACGGGATGCTGAAGCGGCACCTGTCCCCGGATACCTTGGAGCGGCTGCTGCGCAACGATTTGATGCCTGCGGTAGACGAGGAGAACAAGCCTGTCACTGCTGCCGCCCGCATCACCAGTGTATTCAAAGGCATCAAGGGAGATAATTCCAATGGGAAAGAAGATTCTTGACAGTAAAATCCTCTACATGGTGCTTTCCATTCTCCTCACGGTGGGGATTTGGTGCTATGTGACCTCCACGGACGGCACCCCCCAGAGTGAGACATACCGCAATGTGCCAGTGATCTTTGAGGGGCGGGACATTCTGGAAGAACGGGGACTGATGATTGTGGACAGCAATATCACCGCCACGGTCAGGGCCCAGGCGACCCCCAATGTCCACGCAAGACTGGTCAACGGAATCTCTGACGGCACCATGACGGTTACCGTCAATGTGTCCGGTATCAGTGAGGAGGGCACCCACAGTCTGGCCTATTCCGTGAACCGGCCTGCCGGGGTGGGGTCCGGTGATGTGAACTTCCTCAGCACTACCGGGAGCAGTACCGTTACGGTCAGTGTGGCCCGGTTCCTCCGCCGGGAAATCCCCATTGAAGGTAAATTCCTGGGCACTGCCGCAGAGGGTTATCTGGCGGGCAACGAGGACGATTTCCAGTTCTCCCCCAGCACCATCTGGATCAGCGGCCAGGCGGAGGAGGTTAACAAGGTGCACCACGCCTTGGTTGTGCTCACAGGAGAAAACCAGACGGATACCATCAGCAACGAGTATCCCTTCCAGCTCATTGGGGCCAGCAATGACGAGTTGACGGATCTGGATGTGACCTGTGATGTGAATACGGTTTACACCACCTTCCCCATTCGGGCTATGGTGGAGATCCCCTTTAAGGTTGCCTGTATGCCTGGAGGCGGCCTGGGCGAAAATGATGTGGATATCGATCTGTCCACCAATTCCATAATGGTGGCGGGCAGCAAAGAGGCGGTGGACGCTCTGGTCAACGAGGGCGCCATAACGCTGGGGCGCGTGGATCTGGCATCCATCCGAGACGGCGATGAGCGGACGTTTGCGGTTCCCCTGGAGGACGGATTGGAGAACCTCAGCGGCGTGGCCGAGGTCAGGGCCACCTTTAAGGTGAAGAAGCAGGTGGTGAGCAAAACTTTTGCCGCCACCAACATTCAGACCATCAACGAGCCAGAGGGTTGGACGGTGAGTATTGTCACCAAGGAGCTGCCCGTGGAAATCCGCGGGAGCCAGAAACTGGTGGACGAGCTGATTGAGGAGAACATCCGGGTGGTGGTGGATTTGCAGAATATCACCCCGGCGGCGGGGCCATATACAGTGCCGGCGGCCATCACTCTGAGCAGCTCGGGAACCAAGTCCGAGATCGGAGAGATGGCACCGGCCAACTCCAATTATACCGTGGTGGTTACCCTCACCCCGGCTGAGGCGGATTGACGTGTTCGGTTATGTCCGTCCCATTCTGGATCGGTTGGACGAGGGACAGCGGGACGCCTACCAAAGCGCCTACTGCGGGCTTTGCCATACCTTGGGAAAGCGCCACGGTTTCCTGGCCCGGTTCACGCTGCAATATGACTTTACCTTTTTAGCTATTTTGTTTACGGCAGAGGGAGCCGGGGATGCTGTCCTGTGCCGCCGCTGTCCGGCTCACCCGTTTCATAAGCCCCGGCCCTGCCTGTGCGGGCCAAAGATGGACGCGGCGGCGGATCAGAGTATCATCCTCACCTATCATAAGCTGTCCGACGATGTGGAGGATCATGGCGCTGTTACCAGCCTGCCTTATCGCGTTCTGCGCCGCTTGTTCCGGGGAAGCTACCACCGCGCGGCCCAGGCGCAGCCGGCGTTTGACGCCCAGGTGCGGGAAGGCTTGGCGCGGCTGCGGCAGATGGAGGAGGCGTGGTCTGCGGAGCTGGATCGGGTGGCGGACGCTTTCGCGGGTATCCTGCGTTCTGCCGCGACAGCTTTCCCAGAGGACAGCCCAATAGGGCGCGTGCTGGGGGAGTTGCTTTACCACTTGGGTCGGTGGATTTATCTGATAGACGCCTGGGATGATTTGGACGAGGACGAGAAAAGCGGTCGATATAATCCGCTGAACGCCCGGTTCCAGGGGTGCGCCCGGGAGGAGCGGGATTATCTGGACACCACCGCCGTCCACTCCGCCCGTCTGGCGGGGGCCGCTGCCAACTTGATGGATTTGGGAAGCTGGACTCCCATTGTGGAAAATATACTTTACCTTGGCCTGCCCTCGGTGCAGGGCGCTGTGCTGGATGGCCGGTGGAAAGAAATGAGAAAGACAAGGAGAAAACCCCATGAGAGATCCCTATGAGGTGCTGGGCATCAGCCCTGACGCCGGTGATGACGAGGTTAAACGGGCATACCGGGAGCTGGCTAGGAAATATCATCCGGACAACTACCAGAACAATCCCCTTGCCGATCTGGCGGAGGAAAAGATGAAGGAGATCAACGAGGCCTACGACGCCATTACCAAGGGACGGGCAGGCGGAGCCGGCTCCTATGGCGGGAGTGCCGGAGCCCAGAGCTACGGCTATGGCGGTGGGGCGTCTTACCAACAGCGGCAGAACTCTGGGGGCGGTGTGTACGCCCAGGCCCGACAGGCCATCAGCCGCGATGATCTGGACATGGCGGAGCAGCTTTTGCAGGGGGCGCCCTCCCGCAATGGCGAATGGTATTTCCTGATGGGGAGCATCGCCTATCGTCGGGGCTGGCTGGACGAGGCGCGGCAGAATTATCAGATTGCCGTCCAGATGGAACCCGGCAACATGGAGTACCGTCAGGCCCTGGGTATGATGCAGCGGGGCGGCTACGGCTACCAGCCGGACATGGCGGGAACCAGCTGTGACGCGATGGACTGCTGTACCGCTATGATGTGCATGAACTGCTTGTGCGGAGGCTGCCGCTGATATGAGAAGAAAAAGCGCGGCTTCTAAGGTAGCCTATCCAGCCATATTAAGCGCATTGGCGTTGATTTTAGTCTATCTGGGCTCTGTCGCGCCCTCTGGAAACTGGGGAATTGTGGCGGCGGCGGGACTTTTGCCCGCAGCTGCTGTGATTTCAGTAGGACTGAAGGCGGGCTTTTTGTGCTGGGCGGCAACGGCCATTCTGGCCTTTCTACTGGTGCCGGACAAATTCTGCGTGCTGCTGTTTGGGGCGCTGTTTGGGCTGTACCCCATGGTGAAATCCCTAATTGAGCAGTTGCGGAAAAAACCGCTGGAGTATGTGCTGAAGCTGGTGTTTTTCAATGCTGCCTTTACGGTGATTTACCTGGTCATGTCATCGGCGGTAGCGGCATCCCTGCCGGAAGTACTGGGCAGTTCGGTATGGATGCTCTATCTGGCGGCAAATGTGGTTTTCCTGATGTACGATTATGGGTTCAGCAAGCTGATTGCGCTGTATATCGCCCGGGTTCAGCGGGCTATCCATTGAAAAGCGGGTGTGTGAAATGGTGAAAAGCATGACCGGCTATGGCCGGGGAGAACAGTCCTTTGAGGGGCTCCAGATCATCGTGGAGCTGCGGGCGGTAAACAACCGTTATCTGGACTGTACGGTAAAGATGCCCAGGGCGTATATTTTTACGGAAGACGCCATGAAATCCAAGATCCAGAGCGGCGTGGCTCGGGGCAAGGTGGATGTGTTCGTTACTATCACCCGTTTCGGTGGGGACGATATGGTAGTCACCATCAACGAGGAGCTGGCAAAGAGCTACATTGATGCGTTGTACAAGCTCCATGACTTGGGTGGCGGAAAGGTTCGCAGGGAATATTATCCAACAGATTTGGCCCGGTTTCCCGACGTGCTTACGGTGGAAAAGCGGGAGGAAGATCTGGACGAAATGAAGCAGAGGCTGCTTACGGTGCTGGATCTGGCCATTGCCGACTTCAATTCTATGCGGGAGCGGGAGGGTGAGCGCCTGATAGCCGATATCCTGGGCCGGGCGGAGACTGTTGAAGCCCTGTTGGGAGAGGTGGAGGAGCGTTCTCCCCAGACGGTTGCCGACTACCGTGCCCGGTTGGAGGGCAAAATGCGGGAGGTGCTCCAGAACACCCAGATTGACGAGGGGCGGCTGCTTACCGAAGCGGCCATCTTCGCCGACAAGGTGGCGGTAGACGAGGAGACGGTGCGGCTGCACAGCCACCTGGGCCAGCTGCGGGAGCTGCTGTCGGCAGGAGGTGCCGTGGGCCGGAAGCTGGATTTTTTGATCCAGGAGTTTAACCGAGAGATCAACACTATTGGTTCCAAGTGCAGCGATTTGGAGATCACTCGCCGGGTGGTGGATATGAAGGCGGAGATTGAGAAGATCCGCGAACAGGTCCAGAACCTGGAGTGACGGATATGAAGCTGATCAACATCGGATTTGGCAACATGGTGTCAGCCCAGCGGGTGGTGGCCATTGTCAGCCCGGATTCTGCCCCGGTAAAGCGGTTGGGGCAGGAGGCCCGGGAGAGGGGAATGCTGATTGACGCCAGCTTTGGCCGCAAAACCCGTGCAGTGCTGGTGATGGACAGCGGCCATGTGATATGGTCATCCCTGCCTACCGGGCAGGTATCCGCCCGGTTTGGAACCGGGACAGAGCAGGAGCAAGAGATGGAGGATGAGACATATGAATAAAAGAAGGGGAGAGCTGATCGTGCTGTCAGGACCTTCCGGCGTGGGGAAAAGCACCGTGATTTCCGAACTACTGAGCTCCCGGCGGGATATCCATTTTTCCGTGTCATTTACCACCCGCCTGCCCAGGGTGGGGGAGGAAAACGGCGTCAACTACAATTTTGTTTCCCGGCAGGAGTTTGAGCGGATGATTGCCGATGATGAGCTGCTGGAATACGCCGAGTATGTGGGGAATTACTATGGAACGTCCCTGAAGATAATCCGAGAGCAGCTAGATCAGGGGGTAGATGTGCTGCTGGACATCGAGGTACAGGGGGCGGCCAAGGTCAAAGAACGGTGCCCGGAGGCCGTGCTGATCTTCCTGATTCCGCCCTCCATTGAGGAGCTGTCCCGCCGGCTCCACCGGCGGAACACTGATGCGGAGGACGTGATCGAGCGCCGTCTGGAAAAGGCCCGGCAGGAGTGCCGGGAGAGCATACACTACGACTATCTGGTGGTGAATGACGCGGTGGTTTCCGCCGCAGGGGAGATTATGTCCATTTTGGCGGCGGAGCAGTGCCGCACTTCCAAGTGCATCCACCTGACCCAGAGTATTGTGGGGAACGAGTAACCCCAGTTTATTTTAGCCATTCATTGAGGAGGAATTGTTATGCTGCTGTATCCCGCGATTAAAGATCTGCTCAACGAGGTGCCCAGCCGCTATATGCTGGTGAATATGGTCGCAAACCGGGCCAGGAAGCTGTCCAGTGAGGCGGAGGCCTCCGGTGAGCCGTTGGAGGAAAAAGCCGTTTCCCTGGCTATCCACGAGGTGGCCAGCGGGGTGCTTCAGATTGAGGAACCGGAGGAAGAATAAAGGAGATGGGCAAGCAGGACACCTGCTTGCCCTTTGGAGTTTGGGAGAAGTGGGGTGACGCCGTGGCCGGCATCGCGAAAATCGCCGTATCGGCGGCCACCTACGCCATTGATAAACCGTATGACTATCTGATTCCCCAAAAGTTGGAGGGTATGTTGTGCCCGGGGATGCGGGCGGCGGTGCCCTTCGGTTCGGGCAACCGGGTGAGTGATGGCATTGTCCTGGCGCTGGGGGAGCGAGAGGACACCAAAAAGTTGAAATATGTGCTTGCCCTGTTGGACGAGGAGCCTGTGCTGGATTTGGACTGTATCCAGTTGGCGCTTTGGATGCGGGAACACTATTTCTGCACGGTGTACGATGCCATGAGGGTTATGCTTCCGGCGGGACTGTGGTTTTCCTTGAAGGATTGTTGGCGCATTGCCCCTGGTGTGGATAAGGATGCCGCCTATAATGCTGCAGGGGAATCCGGTATTGCGCAAAAGCTGGTGGATCTGTTGTTTGCGAACGATGGCTGGGCGGAGCTGGGGGAAATCCGTATGGCCTTTGGTACGGTCAACCCTGGCCCAGTCCTGCGGGATCTGTCGCAGCAAGGTATTATCGTCCAGGAGGCCAGCGCCTCCCGTGGCGTTGGAGACAAGACGGAAAAGGTGGCCATGCTGGCTATGGATCCCGAGGAAGCGTTAGCACTGCTGGCCCCCAAGCGGAAGCGGGCTCCCCTCCAGTATGCGGTGGGAGAAACGCTGTGCGTGGTGGGAGAGAGCTCCACCAAAGAGCTGTGCTATTTTACCGGGGCATCCATGGCCACCTTGAAAGCGTTGGAACGGCTGGGAGTGCTCACCCTATCCAAACGGGAGGTGTACCGTAGGCCCGAACTGCCTGCATATGAGAAAGCGGCCTTGGTAACGTTGAACGGGGAGCAGCAGTTGGCCTATGAGGGGCTGTTGGCCCTGATGGGGACGGGGGAGAGTTCTGCCGCGCTATTGTATGGCGTCACCGGCAGTGGAAAAACCCAGATTTATCTTCAGCTGATCCACACCATGCTGCAGCGGGGGAAAACGGCACTGGTGATGGTGCCGGAGATTGCCCTTACCCCCCAGCTTATGCGGATTTTTGCCTCCCACTTTGGCTATGAGGTAGCCATTCTCCACAGCGCACTGTCCGCCGGGGAGCGGTGCGACGAGTGGAAGCGGGTCCGCAAGGGGGAGGCCCGGGTGGTAGTGGGCACCCGTTCCGCCGTGTTTGCGCCCCTGCCCGATTTGGGTGTGATCATTTTGGACGAGGAACAGGAACCATCCTATAAGTCAGAGCAGAATCCCCGCTACCACGCCCGGGAGGTGGCTCGGTACCGCTGCTATAAGGCTGGTGCGCTGCTGGTGTTGGGGTCGGCCACCCCGTCGGTGGACACTATGTACCACGCCCGGCGGGGGGATTACCACTTGTTTGAGCTTCGCCAGCGGTTTAATGAAAAGGCGCTGCCCAAGGTGATGATTGTGGATATGAAGGACGAGCTGCGCCGGGGAAATGGCGGCTGTATCAGTTCCGTCCTGGCAAAAAAATTGGAGGAAACGGTTGACCGGGGAGAGCAAGCCATTTTGTTCCTCAACCGCCGGGGGGCCAGCCGTATGGTTACCTGCGGCGAGTGCGGCAGGACGCCTACCTGTCCCCGGTGTTCGGTGCATCTGACCTATCACTCCGCCAACCGGCGGCTGATGTGCCACTACTGCGGCCACTCCCAGCCGTTTCCAGAGCGGTGCCCCGCCTGCGGCGGCTTGCTCGGTTTTGTGGGGGCGGGAACCCAAAAGGTGGAGGAGGAGCTGCGCAGTCTGCTCCCCGGTGTGGGAGTGCTGCGTATGGACGCAGACACGGTGTCTGTCACCCACAGCCATGAGGCTCTGCTGGAAAAATTCCGCAGGGAGCGCATCCCTATTTTGCTGGGTACCCAGATGGTGGCAAAGGGGCTGGATTTTGAAAACGTCACGCTGGTGGGGGCGGTTTCGGCGGATCAGAGCTTGTATACCGGGGATATCCATGCGTCGGAGCGCACCTTTTCCCTGCTGACGCAGGTTGTTGGACGGGCGGGACGGGGCGGCAAGGAGGGACAGGCCGTCATCCAGACCTTTACGCCTGATAACGATGTGATCCGATTTGCTGCGCGGCAGGATTACGATTCCTTTTATGCGCAGGAGATCCGTATACGAGAGCTGCGGGAACTGCCGCCGTGCAGCGATTTGTTTGTTCTGTGCGCCTCCGGGCTGGAGGAAACAGCGGTGCTTCGGGCTTGTCTGCGGCTGAGAGACAGCATCAGCGCGGCAATGGGGAAGAAGCCTTACGGCGGGACGCCCTACCGGTTGCTTGGCCCTGCGCCTGCGGCGGTAGCTAAGGTGAACGATCGCTACCGTTACCGGATGATTTTGAACGCAAAGAATACCAAAGCCATGCGCCAGCTCGTGGCGCATCTACTTCGACAGGCTCAGGCGGATAAGCAGAACCGGGGTGTGGCCTTGTTTGCCGATTTGGATCCCGTTGAATAAGAGAAGGAGGAAACTGCGATGGCACTGCGAAAAATTTTGATACAGGGGGATTCTGCCCTGGAAAAAGTGTGCCGCCCGGTGGAAAAGTTCGATCGAAAGCTCCACTGGCTGTTAGACGATTTGAAAGAAACGTTGGAGGAATCCGGTGGGGTAGGGTTGGCCGCGCCGCAGGTGGGAATTCTCCGTCGGGCGGTGATTGTGGTAAACGATCAAGAGCAGATGATTGAGTTGATCAACCCGGAGATTATCTGCCAGGAGGGGGAACAGGACGGCTGGGAGGGCTGTCTCAGCGTACCAAATCAATATGGCTGGGTAACCCGCCCCAATTTTGTCACCGTGCGGGCCCAGGATCGAAAAGGGAACTTTTTTGAGGTGTCCGGCGAGGACATGGTAGCCCGCTGCTTCTGTCATGAGCTGGAGCACTTGGACGGGCACCTATTTGTGGAACATACGGACAAGCTGTACACGGTGGAGGAACTGGAGGCCATGGAGGCGGAAGGGGAGGAATCCTGATGCGTATTGTATTCATGGGCACACCAGACTTTGCGGTACCTTCGCTGAAGGCGCTGGTGGAGGCAGGGCACGAGGTATGCGGTGTATTCACGCAGCCGGATAAGCCAAAAAACCGTGGAATGAAGCTCCAACAGTCACCTGTGAAGGAATATGCCTTGTCAATTGGGCTTTCTGTTTTTCAGCCCCCAAAAATGCGGGACGGGGAGGCCTTGGGCATTTTGCAGGGATTAAAGCCGGATCTCATTGTGGTAGCGGCTTACGGGAAAATTCTGCCGACCGATATTTTGGAGCTGCCTCAGATGGGGTGCATCAATGTTCACTCGTCCTTGCTGCCCCGATACCGGGGAGCGGCGCCCATTAACTGGGCTATCCTCAATGGAGAGGATGAGACGGGTATTACCATTATGTATATGGCGGCGGGGCTGGACACCGGGGATATGCTGGCCCAGGCTGTGACTCCTATTGATATCAATGAGAATGCGGCGCAGCTCTTTGACAGACTGGCCCTTTTGGGAGCGGAATTGCTTATCAAAGCTGTAGAGCAGATAGCTGCGGGGACAGCCAAGGCTGTCCCCCAGGATGACAATTTGTCCTGCTATGCACCTATGTTGTCTAAAGAGTTGTCCCCTATGAATTGGGATAAAACCGCCCGCCAGCTCCATGATCAGGTGCGGGGACTGTATCCGTGGCCTGCGGCCACGACAGTGCTGGACGGGATTCGGTGCAAGGTGCTTCGCACCGAGCTGACGATGGAAACGACCGATCAGGCTCCGGGCACCGTGCTTCAAGCGGATAAAAAGGGCTTGCGAGTCGCTTGTGGCGGCGGGGGAGTCCTGGAGCTGCTGGAGCTTCAGCCTGATGGAAAAAAGGCCATGACTGCCGCCGCGTTTTTGATGGGGCATCCCATTTCGAACAGCAGTTCGGTCGTGAATTAGGAGGGAATCTCATGGGCTCGGCCAGAGAGTCCGCAATGCTCACCTTGGCCGCCTGTGAGCGGCAGGGGGCATGGTCGGACGGATATCTGAAAAAGACCCTGCGGGAACAGGGTCTGGACCGGCGGGATGCGGCGCTGGCCACCCGGCTTTGTTACGGCGTACTGCAAAATAAGCTGCTGTTGGACTGGCATCTGGCCCAGTTTTGCAAGAGCAGGCTTGTGGAGCTGGATATCAGGGTGCTTTGCAATCTCCGGGTAGCAGCTTACCAGCTTCTGTTTATGGACAAGATCCCGCCCAGTGCGGCAGTAAATGAGGCGGTGGCTCTCACCAAAAAGCATTGCCGGAACCCCAGGGCCGCAGGGATGGTGAACGGCATCCTGCGTGCTATGCTTCGGCAGGGGGAACTGCCTGCGCCAAAAGGGCATGACAAGGAAGAAACCTTGTCATTAAAGTACAGTCATCCCCTATGGCTGGTAAAGGAGTTTGTAGATGTACTGGGAGCGGAGAGTACGGAAAAGCTGCTGGCAGAGAACAACCGGCAACCGCCCACTACTGCCCAAATCAATGTCCTATGTACTGACAGTGAAGAATTAGCTGAGGCACTTCGGGAGGACGGGGTGGAGGTCCAGCCCCATCCGTGGCTGCCGGATTGTCTTCTGCTCAGCGGCACCGGGGATCTGGAGCGGCTGGCCCCATTTCGTGACGGAAAATTCTACGTTCAAGACGCGGCGTCCCGGTTGGCGGTTACTGCCGCCGGGGTGGTGCCGGGGAGCCGGGTTTTGGATTGCTGTGCAGCCCCCGGCGGAAAATCTATTTCCGCCGCGATCGATATGGAAAATAAAGGAGAAATCATTTCCTGCGATATTCATCCCCATAAAATGAAGCTGATTGACGCGGGTCAGAATCGCTTGGGCCTGTCCATCATCACACCCTGTCTTCAGAGTGCTGCGGTGCTGAAGGAAGAATGGCTGGGGGGCTTTGACACAGTGATCACCGACGTACCCTGTTCTGGATTGGGGATCATTCGCAAAAAGCCGGATATCCGGTATAAGGAACCCAAGGCGTTGAAAGGGCTTCCCAAGGTTCAGCGAACCATTTTGGACAATTGTGCCCGCTATGTGTGCCCCGGCGGCATACTGCTTTATTCCACCTGCACGTTGCTGTGTCGGGAAAATGAGGATGTGGTGGCCGGTTTTTTGGCAGATCATCCATGGTTTGAGCTGGAATCATTCCAATTGCCCCAATTTGGCGAACAGCCGGGACAGATTACATTCTGGCCCCATATCCATGGAACGGACGGATTTTTTGTTGCGAAATTGCGTAGAAAGAGGTGACGGGTGTTGATGGAAATAAAGTCCATGACACCGGAGGAGCTTTCTGACTATTTTCGGGAGCTGGGCCAGCCGAAGTTCCGGGCGATGCAGGTGTTCCGCTGGCTCCATCAGGGTGCGGAATCTTTTGATGAGATGAGCAACATCCCGAAAACCCTGCGGGAAACGCTGAAGAAGGACTGTGTGTTGTCTGCCCCTGTTGTGGAGCGCAAACAGGTGTCAAAGCTAGATGGTACGATCAAGTATCTTTGGAAACTTTCGGATGGGAATTGCATAGAAACGGTTTTGATGCGGTACAAGCATGGGAATACTGTTTGTGTGTCCAGTCAGGTTGGGTGTAATATGGGCTGTACGTTCTGTGCTTCCACTTTAGGCGGCAAGGTTAGAGACTTGACACCGGCTGAAATTCTTGACCAGGTGCTTTTTACCCAGAAGGACAGCGGCGAGATCATTTCCAATATTGTCATGATGGGGATTGGAGAGCCGCTGGACAATTATGACAACGTCCTTCGGTTTCTGTCGTTGGTAAACCATCCGGATGGAATGAACATCGGGATGCGGCACATCTCCCTTTCCACCTGCGGCCTAATAAACAAAATTGACAAACTGGCCCCTCTTGGGTTACAATTAACGTTAAGCGTATCGCTCCACGCCCCGGACGATGAAACACGTACCAAGTTGATGCCGGTGAACCAGGCGGTAGGGGTGGACGCGCTGATGGAAACCTGCCGCCGGTATTTTGAGACAACGGGACGGCGGATCTCCTACGAATATGCTATGATCGACGGGGTGAACGACAGCGATGCCCAGGCGGATAAACTGGCGGAGCTGCTCCGAGGCCAGCCCGGCCACGTAAACCTGATTCCGCTCAATAATGTGGCGGAATCGCCCCTCAAGCCCAGCTGCCGGGTGCGGGAATTCCAACAGCGGCTGGAGCGTCACGGTGTCACCGCCACGGTGCGGCGCAAGTTGGGGGGCGACATCGATGCCTCCTGCGGCCAGTTGAGGAGGAAGCATATTCACCAGCAATGACCCGTTCCCAGAAGGAGGGACCTTCATGAAACTGTTTGGTGTGACGGATGTGGGCTGTCACAGGAAAGACAACCAGGACAGCTTTGCCTTTCGTGAGTTGGGCGAACAGGCAGCGGTGCTGGTTGTGTGCGATGGTATGGGCGGCGCCCAGGCCGGCAACGTAGCCAGTTCGGTGGCAGTGGAAGCCTTTCTCGGCGCTGTGGAAGAACGGTTTACGTCTGGCGCTCGGGAGGATGATCCAGTTTGGTGGGAGGATATGCTGGCCCATGCCTGTGAAAAAGCCAACAAACAGGTGTTTGACCTGGCCCAGACCTGTATGGAGTATCATGGAATGGGGACCACCTTGGTAGCTGCCCTGGCATTGCGGGGGGAATCTTACGTGGTAAATGTGGGGGACAGCCGGTGCTACCTGTTGGAAAACGGGATGATCCGGCAGATAACGGTGGATCATTCCCTGGTTCAGCTGCTGGTAGATCGGGGTGAGATCACTGCGGAGGAGGCCAGGGTGCACCCCAGGAAAAATCTGATCACCAGGGCGCTGGGGGTGGACAGCACGGTGGATTGCGATCTGCTCCGGGTGGCCACCGGGCCGGGCAGTCGTTTGCTGCTTTGCAGCGATGGGTTGAGCAATGTGCTGGTTGATCAAGTACTGCTTCAGACCTCGATGGACGAGGCGGAACCGAAAGGGCTGTGCCGTAGCTTGCTGCAAATGACGCTGGAACAAGGTGCGCCAGACAACGTTACCGTTGTGCTGGTCCAGCTTTAAGCAACGTTAGGAGGACTTTTACCATGGATCAATACATAGGTAAAATGCTCGACAATCGATACGAGATTTTGGAGTGTATCGGCACCGGCGGCATGGCGGTGGTATATAAGGCCCGGTGCCACCGGCTGAACCGGCTTGTAGCGGTGAAGATCCTAAAGCCGGAGCTGGCCAGCGATGCGGATTTCCGCCGTCGCTTCCATGATGAATCCCAGGCGGTGGCTATGCTGTCCAACGCCAATATTGTTTCAGTGTACGATGTGAGCCACTCCGATGGATTGGACTATATCGTCATGGAGCTGGTAGACGGCATGACGCTGAAGCAATATATGGTGAAGCGGGGAACGCCGTTGAATTGGCGGGAGGCGCTGCATTTCATTACCCAGATCATGAGGGCGCTGAGCCATGCCCACTCCCGGGGGATTATCCACCGGGACATCAAGCCCCACAATGTGATGGTGCTCCGGGACGGCAGCGTCAAGGTTACTGATTTTGGTATCGCCCAGCTGGCCAGCGCCGCCCAGAATACCCTGACCCAGGAGGCCATCGGTTCCGTCCACTATATCTCGCCGGAGCAGGCCAGGGGCAGTCATGTGGACTGCCGCACCGATATCTATTCTGCGGGTGTAGTGTTGTATGAGATGCTCACCGGTCGGCTTCCCTTTGAGGGGGACACCCCGGTGGGGGTGGCGATCCAGCATATCAACGCGATTCCCGTCCCGCCCCGGAGCCTGAACCCGGAGATCCCCGAGGCACTGGAGGACATCACCATGAAGGCCATGGCGCCCGCACTGGATCAGCGGTATGGCTCGGCGGATGAGATGCTGGAGGATTTGAAGGAGTTCCGCAAGAACCCCGATATGGAAGTTTCCAAGCCGGATGTCGCAGACGAACCCACCATGAAGGTGCCGGTTGTCAAAACGGTTGGAACCTGGGACACGGGCCGGAGGCCGCGGGTACCGGAACGTCCGGAACGCCGCCGCCGTGATGTGGAGGAAAATGACGTGGATTATGACAACGAGCCGCCCCGGCGGGGCGGGGGAGCCGTTCCCGCCCTGGTAGCCATCCTGATTATCCTTGTATTTATCGGTGGTATGCTCTTTTTCCTCTACAATTTTCTGATCAAAGGGATGTTTGAGGAGAAAAAGGAATACAAAGTGCCCTCCTTGCTGGGGTATACTTTAGACCAGCTAAAGGCAGATAAAACGATTTTAGGTGATTTTACCCTGGAGGAGGGCGGTACGGTCTACAGCGATAAGTACGAAGAGGGCCAGATTTGTGAGCAGACCCCGGAGGCCAACAGTGTGGTTCGGGAGGGCAATCTAACCATCAAGGTAACCATCAGCGGCGGCGAGGATAAAATGTATATGCCGCACGTGGGCGACTGGGACGTCCGGGACGCCCTGAAAAAGCTCCAGGATGAGATGGGGCTGGATGTGACAGTGGAGGAGGAATACTCCGACACCATCTCCAAGGATAAAGTGATTACCTATACGCCCATAGAAAATATGCTGTTGGAAAAGGGGGATAAGGTCACCCTGGTGATCAGCAAAGGCCCGGCGATCAAGCAGGTTGCGGTGCCCGATTTCACGAACATGAAGTTTGAAGATGTGGAACGTCAGCTCACCGGTATGGGCTTGATCCGGGGCAAGGTTGACAAATTCCCCAGCGATAAGTATGAAGAAGGCCGGGTGACGTGGCAGAGCGTGCAGGGACAGGTGGACAAGGGGACTGTCATTGACTTCTATGTGAGCCTTGGCCCGGAGGAGACGGAGCCGCCGGAGACGGAGCCGCCCGTTTCCGAACCGCCGGTCACTGAGCCGCCGCCCTCTGAGGAGCCTGTGCCTTCTGAGAATATGGCGGTCACACCCACCAGCACCAAGACCATTGATGTGGATCTCAGCGGTTATGAGAGACCGGTGAGCGTGCGCATTGTGGTGGGGGAGATGACACTGTTTGACGGCATGGTTGAGGCAGAGTCCAAGAGCGTGTCCGCCACCGCTTCCGGCACCCAGACGGTGTTTATCTATATTAACGACGTGCTGGAAGACCGCTATACGCTGGAATTCTAAGCGCATGACAGGACAGATTGTCAAAGCCCTCAGCGGTTTTTACTATGTTGAGATTGGAGGGGAGCAGCCCGTCCCCTGCCGGGGCAGAGGACGGCTCCGCCACCAGAAGATTACCCCTTTGGTGGGCGACCGGGTGGAGATCAGCCGCCTGGAGGACGGCACAGGGATGGTGGACGCCATTCTGCCGCGGAAAAACCAGTTTTATCGGCCTATGGTGGCCAACATCGATCAGATGGTGATTATCGCGTCCGGGGCAGTACCCATTACCGAACCGTTTCTGATTGACCGCATGGCGGCCATGGCAGAGTGGAAAGGGTGCGGTGTGCTGATCTGTTTCAACAAATGTGATTTAGAGCGGGCAGAGGATCTGACGGCGCTTTATCGTGAGGCGGGGTTTCCAACCCTTCAAGTGAGCGCGGAGACTGGGGAAGGCATTCCAACACTGGCGGAGGCAATTGCTGGCAAGGCTTCTGCCTTTACAGGAAATTCCGGCGTTGGAAAATCCAGCATTCTCAATTCCCTCCAGCCGGGGTTTGGCCTGCGGGTGGGGGAGGTCAGTGAAAAGCTGGGCCGGGGCCGTCACACCACCCGCCATGTGGAGCTATTCCCGGTGGCTGGGGGATTGGTGGCGGATACACCGGGCTTTTCCTCCTTTGATGTGGAGCAGATGGAGGCTATCCCCAAGGAAGAATTGGATGCCGCCTTCCGGGAATTTGCCCCTTATGTGGATCTGTGCCGTTTCCAGGGCTGCGCCCATATTAAGGAACGGGGTTGCGCAGTGCGGGAGGCGGTGGCAGAGGGAAAAATCGCTCCCAGCCGCCATAAAAGCTATATCCGCCTGTATGAACAGGCCAAGGAGATCCCGGACTGGGAGATCGCGAAAAAATGATAGGAACCGGACAGCCCCCTTTTTCATATGCTGGTATAGATTCCAGCGATGAGAAAGGGGGCTGTTTTCATGCGAGTCGTGGTGGTGAAGTTTCCGAAGGCGCTTTGCGGCCTGATGCGTAAGATCTTCCACATGGACTGAAGCCGGTGACATATCCAGGCTAACCCGTTCATATAGTAGGCACAGAATACGTGCAAGGAGAGGAAAGCCTATGGATATGGAGTTGCAGCGCATTGTGATGGAAGGGTACCGGCCCGTCAGTCAGGGGATGTTTTCCCAGGAGGAAACCTTAGAGAGCATTGTACCCGACGCCTGTCCGGACATTTCTCGTATTGTTTCGGCGGTGGGCAAGGTGTTCTTAAAGGATAAGGAGCTGGGCGAAGGAACTCTGCGGCTGTCTGGTACCGCCCGGGTGAGCGTACTATACATACCAGAGGGGGAAGGGGCGCCCCAATCTATGGAGGTGTCCATACCATTCCAATGCATCCGGGATGACCCCCTATTTCACGCGGGCTGCCCAGTGCAGGCCACCGTTCAGGCGGCATCGGCGGATGCCCGTACCATCAACCCCCGGAAAATACTGGTGCGGGTCAATCTGGCGGTTTGGGCGGCGGCCTACCGGCAGGAACGCCGGGAGTTGAGCAGTGATGTGAATTGCGGTGCGGAAGCTGGAATGGAGAAGTTGTTTACCTCCTGCAAGTGCAGTATGATTCCCGAGGTGATGGAAAAGGTGTTCACGTTTTCCGATGTGCTGCGTCCCCCGGCCTCCAAGCCGGAAGCGGAAGAATTGCTGCTGTACCGGGCTGAGCTGGGGGCCATGGATGCCAAATTTATCGGCAAAAAGCTGGTGCTCAAGGGGGATGTCCAGCTGGTGGTTTTGTACCGCAGCGGGGAGGAGCTGACCTCGGTTCGGTTTGAGCTGCCCTATTCCCAGATCATGGACATCGGGATGCTCTCTGACGAAGGGGAGCCGGAAGCGGTTGTCACGCTGAAAAGTGTGGACTGCCATTTGCGGGATGGCGAGCTGGAGGTGACGCTGGAGGCGCTGGCCCAGGCGGCGATGTGGGTGCGCCAGCCCATTACCATGCTCAGCGATGCTTACTGCTTGAAACAGCCCGTTGACGTGGAACGTGCGCCGGAGCGTTTGTGGACGCTGGCAGAGCATTCCGGCCGCCGGGAAGCCGCCCGGAAGCTGTGCGAGTCGGGCATTCCGGCCAAGCAGGTGCTGGACTGTGCGGTGACGGTGGTATCTGTGGCTTCGGCCCCGGTGGAGGGCGGGGTAGAATTCACTGCCCAGACCTCCGTGTCTATCCTTTATCTCAGTGAGGATGACGCGATGTGCGGTGTGAACGTGGATATCCCGGTATCCTGCCGGGTGGAGTTGCCGGCGGGCTGCAATTGCTCGTGTGTCTGCCGCCCTATGGGGGAGGCCACTGCCGTCCCCGTTACGGGTGGACTGGAGGTGCGCTTTGAGGCGGAGTTTGCTTGGACTGCCCTGCGGGAGGAGCAGGTGAACTGCGTCACTGATCTGAAGCCCGGCACAATTCAGGAGATGGGTGTGCGGCCCTCGGTAGTGATCCGCCGGATGGAACGGGGGGAGGCCTTGTGGGATATTGCCAAATCCTGCGGTGCCACCGTGGAAGATATCTGCAGTGCTAATGGTCTTGAATCTGGTGAGGCACAGGAGGGTGCGCTGCTGCTGATCCCAGCCAGAAGATGCTGATTGTTCGGGCGGCGTGGACAAAATCCATGCCGCCCTTGTCATATTCTTTGACCAAGCCCCATACATATAAGACGAGTATGCGGTGAGGAGGGCTCAGCTTTGGAAAACAAACTGTACGAAGATATTGCCCAGCGTACACAGGGTGATATCTATATCGGCGTGGTAGGCCCCGTACGCACGGGAAAGTCCACATTCATCAAGCGGTTTATGGAAACCCTGGTGCTTCCAAAAATCGAGAACAATTACATCCGGGATCGCGCGCGGGATGAGCTGCCCCAGAGCGGATCCGGCCGGGTGGTTATGACCGCCGAGCCGAAATTCGTTCCCGAGGACGCGGTAGAGATGGCCATGGAGGACGGTGGGGTATTTTCCGTCCGGTTGATCGACTGCGTGGGCTATATGGTGCCCAGCGCCCTGGGACAGATGGACGGTGAACAGCCCCGGATGGTGATGACGCCTTGGTTCGATCATGAGATCCCCATGACTGAGGCGGCGGAATTCGGTACCCAGAAAGTGATTACCGACCACTCTACCATTGGGATTGTAGTCACTACCGATGGCACGGTGGCCGATATCCCCCGGGAAGATTACCTGGAGGCAGAGGAGCGGGTGATTGGAGAGCTAAAGGGACTGGGCAAGCCTTTCATGGTACTGCTCAATTCTGCACAACCCTACAGTGAACGGGCGCAAACTTTACAGGCGGACATCGCGGAGCGCTATGACGTGACCTGCCTGGCAGCCAATTGCCTGACGTTGGACGAGGGGGCGGTGAGCGAGATCATCCGGGCTGTGCTCCATGAATTTCCCATGAAACAGTTGGATCTGTTCCTGCCGCCCTGGGTGGACGTCCTTCCCTTCGATCACCCCATCAAGAGCGGATTGTACGCCATGATCCGAGAGGAAACGGAGGGGCTTATGCGCCTGCGGGATGCGGAAGGCGCGGTGCTGGCAATGGGCGACAGGGAGGAGTTGAGCTCCGCCGTCCTCAACCGGATGGATATGGGCAGCGGGGTGGTCACTGCCACATTGGATTTGCCCAGGACGTTGTTCTACGCTACGGTTTCCGAGCAGTGCGGACTGGAGATTCAAGATGACGGCGACCTCATTGATCAGCTTACCCAGATGGCGGCGATGAAGCGCAAATACGAGAAAGTAGAGGACGCCTTAGCCCAAGTTGAGGCTACGGGATACGGGATTGTGATGCCAAACCCGGAGGAAATGACCCTGGAGGAGCCGGAAATTGTTAAGCAGGGGGGACGGTATGGCGTGCGGCTGAAGGCCAGCGCCCCCTCAATCCATATGATGCGGGCGGATATCAAGACGGAGGTTTCTCCCATTATGGGTACCGAGAAGCAGTCGGAGGAAATGGTTGATTATCTGCTTCAGCAATTTGAGGGGGACACCGGTCGGATTTGGGATTCCAATATCTTTGGGCGTTCTTTCCATGAGCTAGTGGGGGAGGATCTCAACGGCAAACTGAAGCGGATGCCGGAAGAGGCCCGGGAAAAGCTGCGGGAAACGCTCCAGCGGATCATCAATGAGGGGTCCGGCGGGTTAATCTGCATTATCTTGTAAAACACAGGGCGGCAAGGCAATAGCCTTGCCGCTTCTTGCTGTGTGGTCATGTTTTAAGCGATTATGTCAATTTTTCCCTAAATGGCCTGCTCACTCCACCTGTCAACGCCGATATGAAATTGTAAGAAAACGCCGAAGAAATTTTGTCGTTTT
>CAJTVM010000010.1 GCA_910579595.1 uncultured Oscillospiraceae bacterium | reverse complement strand
CAATGCTTGAAAAATTTATATCGGAGTGCTTATGAAACAACAAACAGAATGGATATGCCTGCCGCGCAAAAGCAATTGAATTGAAGTTAACCAGGCAGAACCAAAAGCAATGGACTCAAAAAGAGCTTGACATTCTCAGGAAATATTATCCGCTGATCGGACCTGATGTTGTCGATTTCTTGCCGGGAAGAAACCAAGAAAGCATTTATCGTCAAGTGTGTATTTTGAAGCTTCGCTCACCATCGCATTGGACATCGGAAGAAGATGAACTGCTCCGGCTTCACTATCCTGATATGGGAAAGAGCGTATCCAGACTTTTTCTGGGGAGGCGCTCTGAGACAGCCTGCGTCAAGCGGGCTGGTGAACTGCAACTCACATATGATAATAACCGCCGCCCGTGGTCTCCAGACGAACTTTCAGTATTGGACGAATTTTATCCGGAAATAGGACCAAAGGTAGTTGAAATGCTCCCTGGTCGAACAGTCAACTCGTGTCAAAAGAAAGCGGCGCTACGGGGCCTCACTTATCGACCTCAGAGAATCAGCAAACAGAGAACTGCGCGCGCATGGTCCCCGGAAGAATTGGAAATTTTGCGGACTAACTATCCTCAAATGCGGGCGAAGACATATACTCTTTTACCAAACAGGACCTCAACAGCCTGTGTCAAGATGGCCGCTTCGCTGGGGATAGAGGCGAAGGACAAGCGATGGAGCGACAAAGAAGATCGTATTCTAAAGCAAAACTATGCGAAGATGGGAGCTAATGTTTCGGCACTTTTACCCGGACGTTCTCGATCCGCCTGTTTCAGCAGGGCAAAAACACTGAAACTTAATCGAGTAGGCATACAATGGTCTGCGGAGGAAGATGCCATTCTAAAAGAATACTATCCCAAGGAAGGGGCAAAAGCATTTCAGCGCGTTCCGCATAGATCAAATGAAGCTTGCCAAAGCCGGGTTTCAACACTGGGAATATCCAGGGCGAAGGCTGCGGACTGCATTTGAAAAAAGAACTGGGATTTACACATAAAAGCACTCTGCCAGATGATATAAAGGCGCATGTAGTCACACATCCAAATGCAATCACAGTAGAAATTACGCAAGCGTTTTCGTGTTGTATGCAACCGCGAGTCAGGCAAAACAATGGCTGGGTAATTCCCTATCGCATGAAAGCGGCAGTAAACTTGAACGGTAGGCAACTCGATTCTAACAATCAAAACCTTGGAAGCCGTCCCACTTCGTTGCGGGACGGCTTCTGCTTCTCATAATCCTATTATCCAGAACGGCCCGCCCGCCCCAGCCCGTTTCCCGGCCTCGTTGAGGATGATGGATAAATCCCACGCCTTCTGACTGCGGGAGGTGCTGGCCGGGTCAGCCACCAAGATCTTTCCGTCCTTTACGCCCCGAAGCACGATGAAATGTCCCCCGGTGGTGAAATGCCCCGGGGACATGATTGCTACCACCAGCTTGCCGCTGCTGAGTGCGTCCAAAATACGCTGGGGCTCGCTGGCCCTGCACCCCTCCACATTCAGCCCCCACGCCTTGGCTGCGTTGGGGATCAGCGAGTGGTAGGAACCCTGGCCCTTGCACCAGCCGCCGTTTTCGTAGGCCCATTTTGCCATGGCAATCGGATCCACGATCTCATCCGTCAGGGAGGACACCACGATGGCCATGGAGGTGGGCCCGCAGCCGTAGCCGCCGATGTTGTCCGTGCCGTAGGGCTGGTTGGCATACCGCTGATCCAGCTGGTTGAAGTAGACCACCTCCGTGGCCCCGTCGGTGAAGCGGACGTCGCCCAGGGCGGCAATGGTGCCGCCGCTGTATTCGGTGTACTGGATGGAGCCGTCGCTGAGGAACAGGCTCAAGTTCTGGGCATAGTCCCCGGCCAGCGCCTTTTGATCGTCCGTCAGGTGGAAAACCTGATCGGCAAAATACGCCTCCCCGTTGTAGATCAGGGTGTAGATATACCACGTTTCCTGTTTCGTTTCCACCACGTCCGGGGTGTCCGGGTCGTCCGCCTCCACCGTCCGGGTCTCGCTGGCGCGGGTAAAGGAATACAGATGGGTCTTTCCGTTCCGCAGGAGCTGCTTCAAGTTCTCCAGGGAGATTTCTTCCCAGTTCTGCTCCTTTGCCGCGCAGTATTGGCCGATGAAGGAGTTGGTGTTGCTGGCAACGGTAAAGGGCTGGACAACCTCGTAGTTGTCCCCACCTGTGACGGCGAAGTCCTGGGCGGCCCGGGCTTTGGCGTCCTCCACACCCTCGGCCAGGATCTCATCAATGGCGGCGGTGATGCTGTCCATGTGCGCGGTGATGGCGTTGCCGTCGTTGAGGACGGGCTGGCCGGGCGCACCGCTGCTGGTCAGCCCGCCGAAGATGAGCCCCGGTAGCATCAGGATGAACAGCACCGGGAGCATCAGGAGGACAATCGCCGCCGCCAGCAACTTTTTCCCATGCTGGCCCGCTGCCAGCGCCAGTCCCGCCGCCGCCCCGTAGGGCCCGCCTACGGCCGCGCCTTTGGCCGCGGCGGAGATGGCCTTGCCGGTTTTGAGGGCGCTGTGTACGGTATGGGCGGCGCTGGCGGCATGCGCCAGGCCGCTTTTTTCATTGTCTTTCAAATCAGACACCTCGACTTTGGTGATAGTTTATGGTAAAATCACGGAAAACAAAACGGAGGACATTTTATGCTGACCATCAGGAACGAGACTCAGGCAGACCGCCAGATCGTGGAGGAGATCACCCGCCGGGCTTTCTACAACCTCTATGTCCCCGGCTGCGGGGAGCACCACTTGGTCCACATCATGCGGGACCATCCGGACTTCATTCCAGAACTGGACTTCGTGGCCGAGCTGGACGGGCAGGTGATCGGGAATGTGATGTATACCAGGGCTACCCTTACCGATGAGGCCGGGGCGGTCAAGGACATCCTCACCTTCGGGCCGGTGTCCATCACCCCGGAGCATCAGCGGAAGGGATATGGGAAACGGCTACTGGAGCACTCCTTCCGGCGGGCGGCGGAGCTGGGCTGGGAGGTCATCGTCATTTTCGGCAGCCCTGTCAACTACGTGGGCCGGGGCTTCAAAAGCTGTAAGAAGTTCAACGTGTGCCTGGAGAACGGCAAATTCCCCTCGGCCATGATGGTGAAGGAACTCAAAGAGGGTGCGCTGGACGGCAGAAGATGGGTATACCGGGACAGCCCCGTCATGGCCATCGACGAGGAGGAGGCCCGACGCTACGACGACACCTTGGAGCCCATGGAGCGAAAATACCTGCCCAGCCAAGCAATGCCATTAAGTTAACCAGATACTTCCAAGAAAAAGTCAAAAAAGCACTTGACAAAAGAAAAATGTGCGGCAAGGCCCTGAAAACGAGATTGATTTTCAGGGGGCGCACAAATGAAGAACACAGGCGGAGCATTGAAGGAAAGACTGTTATCCATGATCGGAGCAATGGGGGAGCACCCGGAGCGGTACGCAAAGAACCCGGGCAAGGACTTTACCCGGCGGCGGTCGCTGACGCTGCCCACGCTGATCAGTCTCATCCTAACCATGGATGAAAAAAGTATGTGGAAGGGGCTGCTGGGATACTTTCAGAACGGGATCGGCACTCCATCGGCGTCCGCTTTTGTCCAGCAGCGGAAAAAGCTGCTGCCTCAGGCGTTTGAGGACTTGTTTCACCGTTTTACCGACTCCTTGACCGCGGGGAAAAATTTTCAAGGCTACCGCTTGCTGGCCGTTGACGGCACTTCCCTAAAGTCCACGTCGTATCCCGAAGATCCAGAGGCCTACCGGCCCGGCACACAGCGGCAGCATGGCTGGAACCTGTACCATATCAACGCGCTGTTCGACCTGGAAAACGGGATTTATACCGACGTGCTGGTGCAGAAGGAGCACACCAAAAGCGAGGACGCGGCCTTATGCGAAATGGCGGGTCGTTCTGTGGGATTGGAGCCTGTGATCCTGCTGGCTGACCGGGGTTATGAGGCGTACAACAATTTCGCCCATTTGGAGCAAGCCGGCTGGAAGTATCTGATCCGCCTCAAGGATCGGAACCGGACATACGCTTACGGGGTCACGCTGCCCGACCAGCCCGAATTCGACCTACCAGTGCGTATCACCTTGGGACGGCTGACCAAGCGGCAGCTGGAGCAGCGGGGCATCCCCATACCGAAAGCGTACTGCCGTCTCCCGAACAACGTGCCCTTTGATTACTTGGAACCTGGCAGCGCCGGTTTCTATCCGTTTTCTGCCAGAATTGTGCGTTTGAGGCTGAAGGACGGGAGTATGGAGACCTTCATTACTAATTTGAACCAGACCCAATTCCCTCCGGCGGTGCTTCGGCGTCTTTATGCCAGACGCTGGGGAGTTGAAACCTCTTTCCGGCAGCTAAAGTATACCGTGGGCATGGTTCACCTCCATTCCAAGCGGCCCGAACTGATCCTTCAGGAGATATTTTCTGCCTTCCTCATCTTCAACTTTACAAAGGCCGCTGCCTGGGAGGTGGATACCACACGGGGCAGTTCCAAATATAAACGCCGCGTCAATTTCTCTGATGCGGTTTATCTCTGCTGCCAAACTTTGCGGGGCTGGTTTCTTGACGTACTGCCCCTCTTGGAGCGAAAGCTTCTGCCCTGCCGGCCAGACCGCAGCTTCCCACGTCCCATCATTGCCGATAATCGTATTTCCCCCATGTATGTTCCCTCCCGATAACCCTCCTCCCACATCGCCGCTATTTGGTTATTTCTGGTTAACTTAATGGCATTGGCCCAGCCAAGAGGAGTTTTATATTATGAGTCACTCCTCCGTGGAGGATGGGGATGCCTGACGAGACAGGGGACTTTCAAACGGGGGTGTCCATATGACACAGCGGGATCGGATAGCGCAATACATCCAGGACAGATACGCGGTAGAGCCGGAATATCTCTGGACACGGTATCCCAATTACGCCGTGTTCCGCCAGCCCGCCAGCCGGAAGTGGTTTGCCATCATCATGGACGTGGCGAGGAAAAGCCTTGACCTCCCTGGGGACGGCACCGCCGACGTGATGGATTTGAAATGCGGCCCGGTGCTGGTGGAATCCCTGCTGGCCCAGGAGGGGTTCCGCCCCGCGTACCACATGAGCAAGAGCTCCTGGATCTCCGTGCTGCTGAACGAGACCGTGCCGGACGAACAGATCTTCCCGCTGTTGGAACTGAGCTATGACAGCGTGGCTCCGAAAATCAAGAAGATTTAGGGGCGGGGGAATTTTCGCTGTTTTTCTGCCGCGCCGCCTCCAGCATAGCCAGCAACTGGGCGGTCTCGGCGCAGTAAGCTGGATAGTATCTGGGCACAGAAGCACGCTCAATGAGGAACGCGGCGCGGTTCAGTGCGGGGTATGTGGGTTCTATGGAAAATCATCTCCTATTGCCAAAGCAAGCTGCCCCTGCTATAATGAGGACAGACATTCAAAATGTTTTCTCTGCGGAAAGGTGCTGGTTGTTTTATGATGTATCCATTTTTGACGCTGGATGATGGAACGGAGATCGTCCATTCTGAGATGCGGCCGGATGGGACAGTAGAGGTCTACATGGAAAAGCCAGATGAAAAAGACTGCTTCCACCATGCGGCGTGCTATCTGCCAGACTACCGCTGGGAGGATATCGTTGGATTTTCCAAGGCAGATATTTCCCGCTTTCAGGAGGTCATTGAATCCACCGCGCACCTGATTTTGCAATTCTCCAAGGAAGGCGGATTTGAAGATGCCGCAAGTTTTTAAAATTGGCTCCTATTGGGTCTACTTCTGGTCCAATGAAAACGATCCGCTGGAACCTGTTCACGTCCACGTCTCGCAGGGAGCGCCTTCTGCCAACGCGACAAAGATATGGATCACAAAAGCGGGACGCTGCTATCTTTGCCACAACAATTCAGGCATCCCCGCGAAAACGCTGAACAACATCATGAAAATTATTGAGGCGCGGAGCGGTGAAGTGCTGCAAAAATGGCAGGCATACTTTGGCTTCTCCCGTTTTTATTGCTGAGGACAGAATTAACCGACGGGCTGGCCCCAAAAGAGGCCAGCCCGCTTTTTATGTCAGTACCCCGTCTTGGGCAGGGTGGGAACGTAGGTGGGCGTCAGCTTACGCACGATGGTGAGCCAAGTGGCCTGGGCGGTCTGCCAGGTGCCCTGGTATTTTCCGCCCACGTCGGCCCGGTTGACGATCTGATAGTTGTTGGCGATGGAGCCGAGAACCTGAACCGTCAGGGTGGGGCTGGTGGTGGACTGGAAGCCCACGGGGACCTTGCCGAAGTCAAAATAGACATCAGTGACATACTCACCTGTCTGCATGGGGATGGCGTTGAGACTGAAGGAGTAGTTGCTGCTGGTGAGCAGGTTGGAGGCCAGCACCTGGTAGCCAGAGCGGTAATTGGTCTTATACAGCACCCGGTAATTGAGGCGGGCGCTGTAGGTGCCGGTGGTCAGAACCGTGGCCCGGGTGGCATCCGTGGGAATCCGATCATGCCAGTAAAATTCGGAGAGTGCCACGTTGGATGTGTTCGCCACCGTGAAGTCATACCGCATCTGGCTGCCCGCCAGCGCCTGGGCATTGCCCCGCTTGGTGATGGTCACACCCAAATTCGCGGGTTTGTCATAGTCGGACAGCTTGATGATCTGGCCGGAATATTCCAAGGTTTCGTCAAAGGTGGTGCCGCTGAGCTGCCAGTAGGCCGGCGCAGTGACCTCGACGATCTTATAGCGGCCCAGAGGCAGAGGCTTGGACGCGGCGACGCCCCTGGCATCGGTGGTGATATAGTCCACCACTTTCCCAGACCGGGCCTCGCTGATCTCATAAACCGCACCCTTCAGGGGAGCGCCCGCCGGGGTGCCCGTAACCTCATTGTACTCGGCGGCGTACTTGCGAATCTGGAACTGGCCCGTGATGGGGGTGTTCTCCCACACGATCTCGATGGTCTTGCCCGGCTGGACGTAGACGGTCTTGTATTCTTTGTCCAGTTCGTAGCCCTGGGCGGCCTCCAGCTCGCGGATATACAGCCGGCCCTTGCCCTGTACGGTGAGGTCGTCGATGTAGATGTAGCCTTGGTCATCGGTGGTATACTCGCCGATGGGGTTCTTATTCTGGTCGTAAACCAGGAATTTCACCCCATAAATGCCGTCCTTGGTGACGGAATTGACCTTGTGAATGATGATGCCGCTGAATGCTTCATTGGTCACGGTGAGGGTGGTGGTTTTGCCATCCTGTACGGTGAAGTAGTGAGGCGTGGTGTCGATCTTGAAGCCTTCGCCCGCCTCAATTTCAACAGCGTAGTAGTCCCCGGCGTCCAGGTTCAGATGAACCCGGCCATTGGAATCAGTGGTGATGGTATCCACCAACCCGCCGTCCATCTTCCGGATTTCAAAGGTAACGTTGGGGATGCGCTGGGACTTGTCGCTGGCGGACACCTTGATCAACTCCAGCCCGCCCTCGGCCTTGTTGAAGAAGGTCAGGGTCTGAGCGACGCCACTTTTGATAAGGATGTTCTGCGGCGTGGTGTCCAGCACATAGCCGCCGACGGTCTTGGTCTCCTTGGCGGTGATGGTGGTGCCGGGGGTCAGGTCGGTAAGGACGATGCGGCCGTTGCGGTCGGTGATGTACTCGCCGTTGTTCGGCCCCACCACCTGCCCGGAGCTGTCAGTGATGAGGAAGGTCACGCCCTGGATGGGGTCGGTGGTGCCGTCCACATATTTCTGGATGGTCAGCGTCTGCTTGGGCGCGTTGTAGAAGGTGAGGGTCTGCGTGTCCTGGGGATTGACCTTCACCGTCTGCGTCTGCGTGGCCGGGTCGATGGTGTAGCCCTCAATGGTGCGGGTCTCCTTGACCACGATGGTGCCGGTGATGCCGGAAACATGAATTTCACCGTGGGCATCGGTGGTATACAGGCCGTTGGAGGACAGGTGCCCGTTGGCGCTGTCCACATAGCCGCCGCCCGCGTAGGTCAGCTCAAATTCCACCCCGGCCAGTGGCTTGCCGGTGGCCTTGTCCAGTTTGCGGATGATAAGCTCCCCGGCTCGCTTATTCCAGAAGGTGAGCGAGGGAGCGCCCTGGCCCGCCTTGATCTTCACGGATTTCGGAGCGCCATCCAGCACGAAGCCGTCCACCGTCTTGACCTCTTGGGCGGTGATGGTGGAACCGGGTTCCAGGCCCTCAATGACAATCTCACCCTTGGCGTCGGTGTAGAAAGTGCCATCGCCGGGGCCCACAGGAGCGCCGCTCCCATCCACCACCTTGAAGCACACCCCGGCCAGCGGCTCGTTGGCGGTGCCCTCGATGTACTTGTGAATGGTCAGGGTTTGCTTCGGCTCATTCTCAAAAGTGAGGTCGTTGCCATTTCCCGTGCCGGTGCCCGGATTGGTGGGCGTGGTTACGGCGCTACTGCCGGGATTGGTCACGGTGCCGGTGCTGCCGGTGAGGGTGTTGGAGCCGTTCTTCACGATGATGGTCTGGGGCGTGGTGTTCAGCACATAGCCGGAGGGCACGCGGGTTTCCACCACGACCACGGTGCTGTTGGGCACAAGGCCGGTGACAGTGGCAGTGCCATCCTTCCCAGTGGTGCAGGTCGCCAGCACATTCCCGTTGCCATCCTTCACCGCGAAGGAGGTGTTTGGCACGGGCTTACCCGTCACGGAATCCAGCTTGGTGATGGTGAGGCTGCACAGGGGTTCGTTGAGGAACGTGAGGGTCTGCGTGTCCAGGGGATTGACCGTGACCGTCTGTACCTGGGTGGACTGGTCGATGACGTACCCAGGGGCCGCCATGACCTCCTTCGCCACCACGGTGCCGGTGATGCCGGAAATGCGGATCTGGCCCTTATCATCGGTGGTATAGAGGCCATTGCTGGACAGGTGGCCGTTGTCATTGTCCACATAGCCGCCGTTGGCGTAGGTGAGCTGGAACTGCGCGCCGGGGATCATCGCGCCGGAAATCTTGTCCTTCTTCTGGATCACCAGCGTCCCGGCCCGCTTGTTCCAGAAGGTGAGCTGCTGCACACGCCCGCCCACGATCTTGATGTCCTGGGGGGTGCCGTCCATGACAAACCCTTCCACGGTCTTGACCTCACGGGCAATGACGGTGGTACCCGGTTCGATGCCCTCCAGCACGATCTCACCCGCCTTGTCGGTGTAGTACACCCCATCGTCCGGGCCGACCGCCGCGCCGGAGCCGTCCACAACCTTGAAGCAGACGCCGGACAGGGGTTCGTTCTCGGTACCCTCAATGAATTTGCGGATGATGAGGGTAGTGCCCGGTTCGTTGTCAAAAATCAGGCTGTTGGCCACGCCGGAGCGCACCACGATATTTTTCGGGGTTTCGTCCAAAATGTAGCCTTTGGGGGCCTTCCCCTCGCTCACCACGATGGTGGAATTGGGGGCCAGCCCGGTGACGGTCACGGTGCCGTCGGTGCCGGTGGTGTAGAGGCCGTTATTGGGGCCGATCACATGGCCGGAGCTGTCCTTCACCAGAAATTCCGCGCCGCGCAGGGGCTTCTTGGTCACGGCATCCCGCTTCAAAATGGTGAGGGTGCAAAGGGGATCGTCATAGAACCGGACCGTCTGGGTGTCCCCGGCGTTGACCACCACAGTCTGGGGAGTGGGGTCCTTGCGGTAGTTGTCCGGGGCACGTTCCTCGGACACCACATAAGTGCCGGGGAGCAGCTTGGACAGCACGATCTGGCCGTTCACGTCAGTGGTGTAAAGGCCGTTGGAGCTGGTGAGGCCCTCGTTATCCGGGGTCAGCTCACCGTTCGCCATCATGATTTTGAACTGAGCGCCAGCCAACGGCTGCTTGGTCACTTTATCGTATTTTTCAACGATAAGCCCGCCCTTACGGGTATTTTTGATGACCACCGTTTGGGTATCGCCGCCCTGCCCAATGACCACGTTGGTGGAGGGGGTGTCGATGACGTACCCGCCCTCCGGGGCCTTGATCTCGTTGATGACGTAAGCGCCGGGAGCGAGGTTGGTGATTCTGATTTCGCCCTGGCTGTCGGTGGTGAAAATGCCGTTGGAGGTCAGGGTGCTGGTGCCAATCACGCCGTCCAGCCCCACCTCGCACCCAGCGGCGGTGGTGATCCTGAACTGCGCACCGGGCAGGACCTCATTGGTCTGGCTGTCCCGCTTCTGGATAATCAGAGCGCCCTTGGGCTGATTTTTGAAGGTCAAACTGACGGTGCGGCCCTCCTTGACCTGGATGGTCTGGCTCTGTGTGTCCAGGATGAAACCGGCAGGGGCACGGACTTCGGTGACCACCACGCTCTTACCCGGTTTCAGACTGCCGATGAGGATCTCGCCGTTCTCATCGGTGCGGTAGATGCCGTTGGCGTCGCCGATGAGCTGGCCGTCCGAATACATCACTTTGAACTCGGCGTTCTGGAGGGTGACGGAGGGGTTGGTGGCGCACACCTTGCGGATGAGCAGCATCCCGTCC
This sequence comes from uncultured Oscillospiraceae bacterium, assembly GCA_910579595.1. Classification (GTDB taxonomy): domain Bacteria; phylum Bacillota; class Clostridia; order Oscillospirales; family Oscillospiraceae; genus Enterenecus. The sequence goes on along the minus strand of CAJTVM010000010.1, from coordinate 37,940 downwards.
GGCGCGTTGTTAAAGGTCACGGTGATGACGCTCTGCTCGCCGCTGTCCGCCAGGTAGACGGTCTCGGAGGAATTGAGGATGGAGTACCCATCCGCCGGGTCTACTTCCTCCACAATGTACGATCCCGGCTCCAGCCCCGTCCACATGGCAACGCCATTTTTGCCCGTCACCTTCTGGCCGATCACGGTGCCGCCCGTGCCGGAAGTGCCAGCCAGATAGCGCAGCTGGAAGGTGCATCCGGCCAGGGCCTCGTGGGTGACGGAGTCATATTTTTCAACGATTATCGCGTTTTTCGGGGTGTTTTCAAAGGTCAGAGTGAAGTCCTTGCCCGCCGCCAGATAGATCTCCTGGGTGTCCGGCTGCTTGATGGTGTAGCCGGGGGCGCTCTCCAGCTCCTTCGCCCGATACCAGCCCGTTTCCAGCCGCGCCAGATGGATCTCGCCGTTGGCGCCGGTGTAGAAGGTGCCCAGGTCGTTGTATTCGCCGGCCTTGGTATCATCGCTGCCTCGCCAGACCTGGAACTTCACGCCCTGAATGGGGCTGCCGGTGATAGAATCCACCTTTTTGATGAACAGATCCGGCTTTCTCAGGTTGTTCAGCTCCAGGGTGGTGGTCTTGTTCTCCTCCAGCTCAACCACATGGAGGGTATCGTCCCCCACCCAGCCGTTCTTGGGCTTGGTCTCCTGCACGGTATAACTGCCCGGGTTCATGCCCTCCAGACTGATTACGCCCTGTTTATCTGTGAAGTGCAGCTCGTTGTAGCCGCCGTTGACCTCCCGGATGCGGAACTGGACATCGGACAGCGGCTCGCCGGTCTGCTGATCCTTTTTCACAACCCGCAGGCCGGGCTTGGTGCTGTTCACGAAGTCCGCCACCACGTCCTGGTCCTTGGCGGCGTCGATCCAGACGGTCTTGCGGTTGTTGGTGTCCAGAATGTAGGGCGCGGGCACGTCCGTTTCCTCGATCTCATAGCACCCGCTGGGCATATCGGACAGGGTGACGGTGCCGTCCGCGCCGGTCACCACATCGTTCTCGTAGCCCAGGTTGATGCCCCGGATATGGAAGCTGGTGCCGGGAACAGGGTCGCCGGTCTCGGTGTTCCGCTTGGTGATGGTCAGGCTGCGCTTGTGGTGGTTCATTTTAGTGACCACGATGGTCTGCTCTCCCTGGAGATCCCCGGCGTTGACGTGGACGCCCACCGGGGAGCGGTCACAGTCGAAGCCAGCGGGAGCGGACACCTCCACGAACTCATAGTGGCCCTCGGTGACGTTGGACACGGTGATGGCGCCGTCCGCGCCGGTCTCCTCGGTGGAAATCACCTGCCCGTCCCGCAGGACGAGAAAAACACAGCCGGCCAGGGGGCTGCCGCCCTCATCCACCTTCTTGAGCTGGACCTTGACCTTGGAGCTGTTCTCGAAAACCAGGGAGATGTCATGCTCCCCGTCCCACACGAAGGGCTGCTTCACCTTGGACACATCGGAGCTGAGGATGTAGCCCTCGGGGGGAGTGATCTCCTCGGCGATATAGCTGCCGGTGGGGAGGTTGGCGAAGTCCAGGTCCTCCTTCAGGATGTAGCCGCCGTCCTTGGTGGTGAACTCGCCGGCGAAGCTGCCGCCGTCGTCCAGCAGGACGCTGGTGATGCGGATCACCGCGCCGGGAATGCCCACGGTGGGGTTATCACTGTCCACCTTCCGAATAGAGCCGGTGCCGGGGGTAGTGGTTGTCGTGGTCGGCTCGTTGTAGAAGGTGAAGGTATTGGCCACGGAGCCATTGGGCATCACGGTCACGGTCTGGGAAGCGGTCTGGGCCACATACCCCTCCGGGGCGGCCTCCTCCGTGATGGTGTACTGGCCGGCGGTCAGGCCGTCCGCCTCGGTCAGCGTCAGGGTGCCGTCTGCGCCGGTGGTTTTCGTCACCGAAAAGGCACTGGGATCGGCTGTGTTCTCCACCTTGAAGGTGACCCCGCCCAGGGGCTTGTTTGTCCCTGCTTCCAGCTTTTTGACGGTGAGCTTTACCCCGGGCTCCTCGTAGGCTTCATCCGGCACGGCAATCAGAAGACGCTGCATGGGCACCCCGGATTGGCCCACCAGCTTCCACGGCTGCGACTTATCCCAGTCGTACAGCCAAAGGTGGTAGCTGTAGTAATACTCGGGATGATCCAGCACCAAGTCTACGCCGGTCTTGATATAGTCATAGGCGGAGTTGCCCGTTTTGCCGCCATCGGCGCTGTCGATGATGCTGTGCGTCCCGATTTTACTCCAGTCCTTGATGAAAGAGGACTGGCCGTAGGTGTCGTGGTACAGCTTCATGGCGGCCACAAATTCCTCCGACGCCTGCTCGATGAACCCTTCCCGGTCGGCGGTGACATCCTTGATGATGCCGTGCTCATAGTACCAGCTCATCGCCTGGGCCACCATGAACCAGATGTCGGACCAATACTGAGTCCAGTGTTCCAGCCCGCGGGCATTGCCGGCGCTCGTGAAGTTGCCATAGGTATGGGCATAGACGTAGGTGAGCAGCACCTTCAGGGAGGCGTTCTCCACTTCACTCTGGAAGTTCCAGCGCTGGCCGTTGGCGGCGGGGCCCAGGGTGCCTTTTTGATAGGCGCACAATGCGCGAACCGGCGCGTCCAGGCCGGGAACGGTGACCTGCTCATCAAACACATAGGGCAGGCCCACGTTGTTGATGACGCTGCTGGCGGCCTTGTAGCGCACAGACTTGCCGCCAATCTTCATATAGTCCGAGCTTTTCTGCGTGATGCTTGCCGGGGCGGAGGACAGCCCCTCGGCGGCGAAGGCCGACAGGGGCAGGACGCCCAGGACACAGACCAGCGCCAAAAGCAGGGACAGGGCGCGTTTCATGATGTTGTGTTTCAAATAATCAACCTCCATAAAATGAGGGCCAGACTGTTCGCGCAGTCTGGCCCTGTTATTGTGCGTGATTTGGTTGTTACTGGGGATAGCGGGTGCGGAGGGAGTATTCGGCCTGGCTCTCCAGCCACCACCGGGGATATTGCCCCGCCCAGCGGACCTTGTTGTTGCGCCCGCTCTCCGTGATTACCACATGGTCGTCGTTCTTTTCGATGACGACCACAACATGGCCGGTGCCGTCGGTCCGCCAGTCCAGCAGATCCCCGGCCCGGATATCCTCCCAGTGGGGATTCATGACCCGCCGCCAGGGCAGGTCGCCAAACACGGCGTCGGAGCACTTCATGGCCCAGCCCGCACAGGCGTCGCAGTTGCTGTAGGGGCGGTAGAGCGGATTGTTGGGCACATAAGGCGCGCCATAAGGCGCGTTGGTGGGATAGGTCTCCATCAGCCCCCACAGGATAGCCTGGATATTTTCCTCCGTCAGATCTATAGAAGGCTGCGGAGGAGGCACGGTCAACTGGGTTCCTGGAGCCGTGCCGGTATAGGGCTTGTCCCGCTCGATCTGCACCGCCCCGTCCCAGTAGACGTTGAAGCCCACCGCCTGGCCCACATCCCGGAGCTTCAGGTAGTTGCTCCCCCCGATAAGATAGGCGGTCACAGACACCTGCCGCCCGTCAATATAAAACGTCTGGTTACTCGGTACGGCCGCAACCCCATTCGAGGCCGCGGCAGGGCCTGCGCTGACCAGGGCCATGCCCAAAGCCATCCCTGTCAGCAGGAACAAAATCTTCTGCTTCATGTCGCACGTCCTTTCTTTTTCTATAAGGCGTAAAAATGAGCTCCTACTACTTCCTTATACGAAAGGACGTCCTGTTTTTCAACAACCGGGAGGCCCCCGGCAAAAAATTTTTTTCTGAACGATGATCACTTTACCTCAACAGCTTGGACACAGACACGGCTCTCCGGGTGGTTTTCCAGGCAGGTGGTGATGGTAATGCGGTTGTCGGCAGTGCCCTGGAGATAGCTCCAGTCGGTGTTGGCGATGGTCTTCACTACAGACACCGCATAGGTGCGGGTGCCGTACATGGTGGTATAGGTGATGATATCGCCGGCAACCAGATTTTTGATGACGCCGATGTTGTACTTGGCTCCCCGGTTATGGCCCGCCAAACCAACGTTGCCGTCCCAGGCGGAGGTGGAGCTGTAGTGGGCCACGCCCTTCGCCATGCTCGTGGTGGACTCGCCCTCCCACACCTTCACGCTGATGCCCAGCTTAGCGATCTTCAGGGTGCCGATGCTGCCGTCCTTGAAGGCCATGCCCTGGACGCTGGTATAGGCGGGGGTATTGGGCACCGTGATCTGCGGAGTATTGGGGATGACCGTGGGCGCGGAGCCGGATCCCGCTCCTGTGCCATCGTCCAGCACCAGCTGCGTGATGGGGCCGCCGCCCCCGCCGTTTTCGCCGCCCAAGCCGTAACCGGAACCGTCAACAGATGCCACCACCTGCTGGAGCCCGGGCAGGATGGTTCGCTCCATCACACCGGTCATGGTGGTGCTCATGCGGCCGTACTCCAGCTCGGGCACGTCGTAGTCCACGGCGTTGCGCCCGCCGTAGTTGTACTGGGAGCCGTAGACGTCCTCGTAGCTGGTGCTCTTGTAGTAGTTCTGGGGGGCGGTGGTAGTAAAGCTGTAATCCGACGCGAAGGCCGGGGCGGTCATGGTCAGCGCCATCACGGCGGACAGCGCCAGACCCGCCATTTTTTTCATGTGCTTCAAATAGGTTCCTCCTTTTCTTCCGTGGGGTCAAACTCGTGCCAGTCCGCCGGGCGGTCCCGGAGGACGGCGTAGGTGTGATCCGCCGTCCGGTGACGGACGGTGAAAGGCTGGCCCACCAGTTTCTTCGCCAGGGGCCGTTTGATCTCCACCGCAACGGTGCCCTCCGGGTAGGGATCGACGTTCTGGATGTCCACCTCGGGCTGGCTCGGTTCTACCCGGAATTTGGCGATCAGCTTATAGTCCCGGGGTTTGTCGCCGGGGACATAGATATAGACGTTCTTGCGGCGCAGGAACAGGAACACCCCGCCCCCGGCCAGCGCCGCCAGCGCAATGGCCAGCAACACTCCGCCGATGATGCCCCAGGGCAGAACAAAAGCCGGGCCGTCCGGCTGAACGGGCTCCGGCATCTCCGGCACGATCTCCGTGCCCACATAGACCACCGTGTAGGTGATGCTGTCCACGCCCTCCGCCACCACCTCGCCCTTGTATTCGGCGGTGGTAACGTAACCCGTGGCAACCTGGCTGCTGGTTGCGGCGGAATAGGTGGCAATCGCCTGATAGGAACAGGGGGCCATCATGTCCCCCACCACGTCGCTGCCGATGACCTGCCACTCCACGTTAGCCAGGTTCAGCGTCATCCCGTTTTTCACCGTGGTGGCCGGGACATAGGACATATCGTTGCGATCCAGCGGCCCGATGGTTTTGGTGGCCGTCACTGAGCCCCGTTTGGTAGTATACCCCGCCGCTACGGTGGACAAGGTGGTATGATCCAAGGCCAATTCACCGACGTACTCCCCATCATTATAGGGGATGGTGGGGGCCAGCTGCTCCAGAATGACGTTGAGATCCTTCTTGGCGGTCTCCACTGTCACCGTCTGGGTCACGGGCTTGGCCTCCAGGAAGGTGTGCTCCTCCTTGATAGTGAAGGCCCAGGTATAAGTAAAGCCGTCGTAATCAAAGGTTGGCTCCTTCAATATCCCCGGGTCAGTTTCCGGGGAGAGGACATAGGTTTTCACGATGCGCTGCTGGCCGTTCAGGTTCTCCACCACCAAATTGTCCGGCACCGGGGAAGCGAAGGCGGTGGCGCTCAACACCAGGGTCAGCACCAGGCACAGCGCCAGATGCTTGATGTATTTCAGCTTCATAAAAGCCGCTCCTTATCACAGATTTTGTTTGATGATGCGGGTAATAATGCCAACGGCTACCCCCTGCTCCATATCCAGCCGGGTAACGGAAAAGCTGACGTCATCCCCCTTCCCGGGGGTACGGCGGTCGTAGCAGGAGTGGGCGATGGCGTTGACGCCGTTGTTGAGCCGGACATACATCACGCCGCCCCGGGCGTCTGTCACCCTGCCGGCATACCGGCCCTGGCGCACACACTTCTTCAGGTTGTCGCTGGCGGCGGAGGGGGAAACGCTCTGGACATCCGCCGTGATGGAAAGATCGTCCACCGTGCTGCCGATGATCTTTTGGACGCGCACCAGGATGCGCTGGCCCACATGGTACTCCTCGGCGGCGTTGCCCACCCAGGAACGGGACAGGCCCCGGGCCACAATGGCGCACTCCACACCGAACACCTCCACCCGGATCACCTTCTCGGCCACCGCTACCACGCGGGCCTGAACCACACGACCCTCACGGATCATGGGCCTGCCCAGCTCATCGGTATCCAGATAGAAGATCTGCCGTTTCAGGTACATGGCGTCCTTGCGGCTGGCCACCACGCTGCGGCTCTTGTTCTCATGGCCCTTCACGATGAAGTCGATCTCGGAGCCCAGCCGGGCGGTGAGGATGCCCCGCATCCGGGACATCAGCTCCTGGAACTCCGCGCCGGAGGGCAGGCGCCCGGAGAACAGCAGCATCTCTTTGACAGGGATCGCCACCCGGAAGCCCTTGTAGTTGACCACGGCCACTGTCAGGCCGGATTCCGTCCGCTCCACGCCGTCCAGCGTACCGGTGAGGATACGCCGGGTCCAGTGGGCATTTTGGATCTCGTGCCAGATGACAGCCTCCTGTTCCTCCGCTGTCTGCACCTCATCCCTGGCCTCAATGGTCAGCACCCGGTCGCGGCGGGGGTCAGGGGCGGGAGCAGCCCTATCGGCGTTCCCCATCTGGCGGGGACGTTCCCTGGTACGCCGGGGCTGGACGGGCTCCCCATCCTCAAGGCCGCTGGGCGTACCCCCGGACTGCTCATCACCGGGAGGCGGATCCAGCGCCAGCGGCTCATCACCGCCGCCATCCGCATGGCCCGTCTCGCCCAGCTCCTGGAGCAGCGCCCCATATTCAGGGTCATCGCTCTCCATACCGCTCCCCTCTTGGGGCTGTGAATCCAGGCTGGCGTCATCCGCACCGGGGAAAGGCCCATCCTCAGCTGCGGGGAAATCCCCGCCGGGCGGCACGTCCCCGGCAACCTCCCCACCGGGGACGGTCTCCGGGAGCATCCCCTCCCCCGTGGACTGGCCATCCTCTGCCCCGCCGGCCTCGTCGGGAACCAGAGCCTCCTGCTCCGAATTTTCAGTAACTACGGACTTTTTTCTCGGCATAAATTTACTCCTCCTTTTTTGGTTTTGATAAAATAGAATCTTTTTCCGCGGTGACTACCCGCTGGCCTCGCCTCACAGCAGACCTTGCGGGAGAACGCTGCTTAGGCGCCGGGGCGGATTCCCTGCCTGCTTCCCTGGCCTGTGTGTCCGCCGAGGGCGCTGGCTGCACCGCGCGATTTTCCCCGGCAGGACTGCCCACTGTGGGATTGTCCTCTTTGGGAACGGGCGGCTTTGCCGATGCGGTGTTTTTTTCCGGCTCCTTCTTCTTTGCTTTTTTGGACTTCGCGGACTTCGCTGGGTCAGAATCCGCCACTGTCTGTCCGGCCTGCTGGGATTTGGACTGCCAGGCGGGAACGTGGGCGGCGGCCTTGCCCGCGCGGAGCTTCTTCGCTTCCGGGTGCTTCGAGTAGTCGTACTTATCAACCTCCAATACTTTCTTGCCCCGGAGAATCACCAGGGCGCGATCTACATCCATACGCAGCACCTCATCCATGGTCATCAGCTTGCGCTTGCCCACGCCGCTGGTCTCCCGGTACTCCGGGGTATAATTGGAGATACGCCAGGTGCCCAGCTGCTTGGCCTTGCTGGTGACATCGATGGACACTTCGCCGGTGCGGTCTGAGATGAACTGTGCTGTCAGGGCATCGGTGCAGCCCAAAAACAGGGTGATATCACAGTTGCCCAGAATTTCCTGCCACTGGTTATAGGGATAGCGGTTCTGGAGTCCGGCAAGGTTCTGGAACACGCAGGACATAGAAATATTTCTGGAACGGATGACGCTGATCTTCCGGGACAAGTCTGGGATCACTCCGCAGGCGCACAGCTCCTCCCCCAGCACATGGACGGGGACGGGGAGCGCCCCGCCGGGGCAGTTCTGGTCGGCGTACCGCACCAGCTTGATGAAGATGAAGGATAGGAACAGTGAGGAAAGAAAGTCAAAGGTGCTGTCCTGGTCGCTGGTAATGCAGTAATAGGCGCAGGGCTGCTTGCCCGGCAGTTCCAGGTCAATTTCGTCGAAGCCGGTGATATTGCGGATGTCCTGGTTCTGGAACACCTGGAGCCGGGAACCCAGGCCGATGATGACGCCACCCCGGACGCTTTCACTGGACTGCTTGAAAATGCTGTATGGAGCCTTGGCCGGGTGGGAGATGGGGAGCACGTCAAACAGGGCATTCAGTTCCTTTTCGCTGCTTGTGGCAAGAAGCTGATAGACTTCCCCGATGTTGCGCCTGTCCTCCGGGTAGCCCCGCTCCACATAGAGCACCAGAGCCTTCAACAGATTCATTTCAGCGTTGTCCCAGAAGTGATCCCCCTGCCCGTTGCCGGTGTTTTTAATGATGACATCACAGAAAAGCTGGGCCATCAGCTCCTGCCCCTCGATTTCGGAAAGGCAGTTCCAGGAATCGGAGGCAGCGGGGGTAACAAGATTGAACACCTTGACGGTATAGCCCTGATCCCGGAGGTATTCGCTGGTTTTCTCATAGAGCTCCGACTTGGGATCACAGATCACCAGCGAGGATTTCCGCGCCGCGCTCTGCAAAATCATGTTGACGCAGAAGGCCCGTGTTTTCTTGGAGCCGCTGGCCCCGTACACCGCCAGGTTGCCGTTGAACCGGGTCTTGTCCGGGACGCAGATCACTTCGCCGTCTATCTCACCCAGGATGATGCCGTGATGCTTGCGGATATTGGGAACGATGTCCAGCACATCCTTCAGTTCTTTTTTGGACATGAAGCCCGCCGTGCCATATGTGCCCTTGGTGGAATAGATCAGGTTGCGCTCCCGGTCATACTCCCCTGTCTCGCTGTACCCCATCCGCATGACCATGAAAATCAGCACACCCAGCGCGGCCACACAGCCGCCCAGGCCGTACAGACCATAGGGCCAGCGGAACACAGAAGCGATACAGACAAAGAAATTAGTGCTGGGAAGCTCCGGCGAGGTGCCGAAGATCCCGCCCGCCGCCTGCCATGCATCGTAGTTATAGAGGAACTGCGAAATATAGCCGCCCCCGTAGAGCAGGGCGGCCAACGCGGCGGGAATGATAATGAGTAGTTTGATCAACTGCTTTCGGGAGATAGGAACACCCTCCTCTCATACGCTTCAAAGTCGATACATTGGATGCTGACCCCAGGGCCGCAGATACGGCGCATTGCCTCCTCCTGGAAGTCGAAGCAGTACAGCGTCCCCCTCCAGTCCATCTTCTCCAAAGCGGCGTTGAACCGGCGGATGCGCGGCATATCGCAAGTATAGGCAAACAGCACCGGGCGTTTGCCGTCAAAGGCATCGTTTTCCACGATCCAGTCCGCCCGGGGAGGGCCAAAGCCTTTTGATAGAACGCCGTCCAGAATGCCCTTTTCGTCCGGGTAACAGAGCAGCTGCAAAATAACCTCGCCATGGTGGTCGCTGGTCAGATAGTAAAAATGTTCAAAGCCGCCGTCCAAGACAAAATAGTTGTGCCGCATATCTTCACCTATACCCATAAGCGGCGGCATCCGTTCCATGTCGGCGGCAAAAACGACCGCGGCCTGTCTTACCCCCATGAACTGCTCGGCAAGCCGGGATTGGCACAACTCCATCTCCAGCAGGGCTTTGACCCGCATTTCCGCTTTGTACTCCCACTTCATCTGACCGGGGCCGGTGTTGTAGATGATAAAAATGCCACTGTCCGTCAGGAGCACGCCTGTCGAGCGGGAATTGCGTATCTTGACGGCCTGTGCGCCCAACTCTTTCATCTCGCGGGAGCTATAATAGGCGGGCTGGTCAATGTACAAAACGTCCTGGGGCGGCGTAGGGGCGAACAGCGCCGGCTTTTCCCAGGGGAACACAAGCACGCCGGCATTGAACATGACCGCCAGCACCTCGGCCATCCGGTGCAGACGCAGGCGTCGGGTGACTTCCGACTTCAACAGATTCGTTTCTGTGCTGCCGGAGAGGTAGGGCCGGAATTGGGTGGGCCAGCACTCCACTAACAAACGTTTGGCGGTTGTGGTCAGGCGCAGGCCGCGGACGCCATTACGGTAAAATGTCCGAAGAAGATTGTCTCGTTTGAGCTGTTTGACCGCGTACTCTTTGTAGGTATCAGCGGCGGGGAGACGGCTGACCAGAGCGGCAGGGATCTCACCCGACAGGGCGGTGAGCGTTAGAACCAGGCCCGGGAATGTGTCCAAGGCGGGCAGCTCCCGCCCACCCGTATCCGGCATAAATTCATCCCCCTTCCCATGAATTTTTTACCGAAGGGGCTGTAGCTTCGGTATTTTTACCGTAGCCCCTGACAGAGGAATGCCCTTATTTTTCAAGGCTTTGCGCCGCAAATTCCATATACCAAAACAGCCGCGTGAAAAAGCCCAAAATGGGATATGGACTTTTTTCAAAATCAGGAACTTTTTCCGCGTCTTTTTCAACCGGGGGATGCATCTTCCACAGCTGCCCCGCGCCCCTCCAGCCATGCCGGAAAGCGCGGTTTTTCCATAATGAACATCCGGGTGCAGTCGGCATCGCCCAGTTCGGTGGTATGGTGAACATCACAGAGCAGCCCGCCATCATCGGTCAGAAGCCAGGCCGCCGCCGCGTCCAGGTACTGCTTGACCTCCAGGTTGTCATAGTCCCGAACGCGGCGTTCCGGAAGATCCCGGCAGTAGGTGTGCGCGAAGCACACCACGCAGTGCCGGAACCGCTTGACTTTATGCGTCCTCACATACTGCTCCAAAGCGGCAGTAAACGGGTCAAGCAGGTATTCGGTACTCCGCCGCTGGGTTCGCTTGGGCAGCAGGCTGGGGAGCGTAATTTCAAAAATCCCGCCCCGCTGCTGGATGTCGATACCCTGCATAACGGCGGCGGAGGTCAGGTACTCGCCCTTTTTCACGCTGGTGCTGGCGTACAGCAGATGACGCAGCCGGCAGGCGATCTGCTCCGCCCGCAGGGCCGCATCGGTGGACAGCGTTTCATAGTTGTCCGGGTAGCGCTGGATGTCAGTGGTGTTCATGGCGTACAAGGCGCTGTTCAGCCGCTGAATATCATCCAGAATAGAGGAAATCCTTTGGGAAATGGCGCTTCTGTTCAAAGCAGCTTGGTTCACTCCTTCCTGTAGTAGCTTACATCCCCGTTCGGGGACACGGTACAGTAGCCGTTAACGTTTGGGATCAGCAGCTCCGTGATCTGCGCCGGGTCATCCACCAGAACCAGATAACGGGAGGGCTGCTCCCCGGGGTCGGCCAGCACATGGGACAGCAGGACTTCCTTCCCCTGGGCGGCGTGGATAATCTCATAGACCTCGCCGTCCGCAAAAAAGATGATCTTCACCGGGTAATCACCCGCCGAATGGTATTCCAGCTGCCCAATGAAATCTGCCAGCACCCAGACTGCGGCGAACAGGCCGCGATCCATGTTTTCCAGGCTGTCCTGGGCGGCGCAGTAAAAATCGTTTACCAGCCAGACGCGGTTTTGCCGGACAAGATAGGCCAGCAGGTTTTTCACCTTCTTCTCTTTTCCCGGATGAAGCCGCAAAAGCTGCCCTTCTGTCAGTACATGGTACATGGAGATGTCCCGCAGCAGGGCTGCGGCCTCCCGCTCATAGATCTGTGCCCGTGTTTTCACAGGCATTCACCTCGCTTATGCGTATTATCGCCGTATTACAGACGTATTGTTTCATGTGCCGTTGGAATCGGCTTGGGCGCTATGCGTGTTAATTCAGCATTATTTCCGCATTAAAATCCGCTTGGCGTATTAGCGCAGTATTATCGGCGTATTATTTTTGTCCAGTTCGCTGGTTCGGCGGTTATGCGTATAATGCCGTATTATCTCCGCATTAGGCGCTCTGCTGGCCAGTTTTGTCCAACAGTTCCTGAAGTTCCCGGCGGTCGGTGGTGATCAGCTCCTTTTCCAACTGGCTGCACTTGATCTCCACCGTCACATTGTTGTTGTTGGTGCTGATGAGGCCGCTGCCCCGCTCAAAGTGGGTGATCTCCATCACCTCCGCCTCGGATAGATGGAGCAGGGACTGCACCCGTCGGGCCTCCTCGTCCTCCAGGTTCAGCAGGATCTTGGTTTTGGCGTTGTTGATGATGCCCTTGCCGTACTTGCCGTCCTCCAGGGCGAAGAAGTCGTTGATGTCCTGGGTGGCGCAGATGGCCGAGCCGCCGTAGCCCCGGATAATCTTGAAAATCTCCAGCACGAACTCAGCGGCCAGACGGTTGCTGTTGGCTCCGATGAGCTGCCAGCACTCGTCGATGAAGATGGCCTTTTCCTCCGTGCGGTTCTCCTTGGCCTTGTCCCAAACGTAGTCCAGGGCCACGAACATCCCCACCGTCAGCAGGTCGCCTGTCAGCTCGGAGATATCCAGCACCGTGTACTTGTTATCCAGCGACACATTGGTCTGCTGGTTGAAGGTGCGGGCGGAGCCATGAACCAGCCGGTTGATGATATTGGCCAGCCGCTTGGTGTCCGGCGCCTCCTTCAGCGTGTCGTAGAGGTCGCCCAGCACCGGCATGGTGCGGTACTGGCCGGGATTGTCCGGATCCTCCAGGCTGGCGTTGTCATGGGTGATGTCCAGATTGGCGTAGGTGCGGATGAGGGCATCATCCAGAAGCTGCCGCTCCTCATGGGTCATGTCGGGGATCAACAGGCTGAAAAAGATGTGGAGCCGCTGTATCTTTGCAGCCAGCAGGGATTTTTCCACACCGGGGCCGTCCAGCAGCTCATCCACCGATTTGTCCACCTTGCGGATTTCCATGACGTTGATGCAGTTGGGGGAGGCCGGGGATATCTGGATGAACTCCCCGCCGATGTTGGAGCAGGCCCGGTGGAACTCATGGCCCTTTAACGGGGCCACAATGAACACCTGGATGCCCTTGCGCCGCATTCTCGTGGCCATCAGCTGCATGGTGAAGCTCTTGCCCGCGCCGCTGGTGCCCAGGATGGCGATGTTGGCATTCTTGTAGACCCGGGAATCGAAAATGTCCACGATGATCAGGGAGTTGTTGTGCTTGTTCACCCCCAGCAAAATGCCGTTGTCATCACACATCTCATAGCTGGTGAAGGGGTAGCAGCTTGCCGCCCCCAGAGTCAAGACATTGCGTTTGGAGCGCTCGTACAAGTGCTTCTCCAGCGACACCAGCGGCAGGGACGACAAAAAAGCCTGCTCCTGACAGAAGGAACAGGTCTGCACGTCCATATCCTGACTGAGCAGCAGCTTTTTCATCTCCGCGCACTTCCACTCCAGATCCTCCACGTTGGCGGCGGTGATGGTAACCAGCAGATTGAGGTAATAGAAATCCTCATTGTTGCTCAGGCCGTCTTTCAGCAGATATCCGCTGCGGATGGCCCCGTCCAGATCGTCAAAGTCTGTGTTGGTGTCGCTGGTCTCCTTGATCTTACTGCGGTTGATACGCAGCTGTTGGCCCAGCTTTCGGATCATGCGGTCTTTGGGCTGCCGGGTGAGGAACATATCCAGATCAATGCCGTCCCCGGCGTTCACCAGCAGGGACAGCCAGCCCGCCGGCACCTGGGCCTTATAGCCGCCGGAGGGAACCAGCAGATAGGCATAGTACACGCCGTCGATGCAGATGTACCGCCCGTGGGACAGGTCGATGTGGTTGGGCGCATAGAACTCATTCACCGGGATATTGTCCACAGGCCGCCCAGCCGTCATGTACTCGGCCACCACCTGCTTCGCTTTTTCCTCAAAGGGCCGCTCGTTGCTCTCCTGGCGGCAGAGGATATGGTACAGTACCGCTGCCGCCGCCTCGCTTTCATCGTCGTGGTTCAGCACCACCGTATTGCCGCATTGGCGCAGGTAGTTGGCGGCGGTGCGGGCGGCGGTCTGGAGGGAGGCGATGGCCTCATCTTCCTCCTGGCCCCGCTTGGTTCCCGGCAGCGGTTCATGCTCAAAAATGAGAAAGAAACGCCGGGTGATGGCCTCCCGGGAGCCAAGCTGATGAATGAGCCGCAGGTAGTCCTCCTGGAGCATCCGGCAGTGGGGGTCGGTCTCCCGTTCCAATTCAGCACGCACCGCCTGTATATGGCGGTCAATGTCCGCCCGTTTGGTGAGCACTTTGAACTGCACCTTCACCGGGGCGATTTTCAGATAGCTGATGAAAGAGTAGATGATACCGCGCTGCTCCTGGGCGCTGCGGAGAAGGAAGTTGACCGGAACCACCTCCAGAATCTTCACGTAACGGTGATCCCGGGTGTAAATGATGCCGTGTTTGATACGCTCCACCGGCACATAGTCCGCCAGCGGATTGAGGGGTTTCACCTCCGGGGCCAGGAAGGTTTTGAAGCGGTCTACCTTCCGGCCCTTTAAGTCTACCTCCACGCGGTTCCGGCTCTTAGGCGTCTCGCCGTCCTCCTCCTTGGGGGCGCTGTGGCCCCAGCTGGGGAGCATACTCTTTTTTCCCCGGTTCGCGCCGTCCCTGCCCAGCGTCCTTCGGTTGCGAAGAAAACTGAAGAATTGGAGGATGAACTCGGACAGGCTGCCTCCGCCAATGCCGATCAGGGCCACCAGCACCAAAGGCAAGGTGGTGAGGCACAGGACAATGATGCGGGTGGTGAGGGAAAAGGGCAGTTTTAAGACCGGCACACCTGTCAAAGCGCCCAGGATGCCGGCCTCGATCACATTGCGGGTTTTGAACATCCCGCCCATCAGCGTACCGCCCTCAATGAAATTTGGTGGGATGATGTAAACATCCCGTTCTTCTTGTCTCATAGACTCTCCTTATGTCCGATCTTTCCGCCTGGGCGGATTGGGAAGTTTTTTTACGATATTCTCATGATATGCCACCGTGCCATCTGGGGCTTTATATGGCTTTCGCTCTACTGTATCTTGGGCAAGCTGTGTGTACCAAAGTGCGCCATCTGATGAGCGGACTTTTGAAAACGTGCCTGCCGGCTCCATATATTGATCCACATGATACATACTGAAGGCCGTGGGCTGAGACTGATCAGGTGCGGTGACATAGCCCGTGATCCGGCCTCCCCCAATTTCAGCGTCGGAGAAAATAGGAGGAACCTTGCTTCCTGCCGTATAGCCGAGATAAGACTGGAGTGACTGCGCCGCCATGTCGCCGGTGATACTGCCGGCCACCTCGCCGCGGGCCACCGTGCCAATCACATCGTTGGCAAAGCTGCCGCCGGAGGCCAGGGAATGGGAGAACACCATGCCGCCCAGACTGGGCCGCGCCTCCGCTCCCGACAGGAAGCGGCTGGTATGCACCCGCTCACTGGAGGATGCGGTATGGGCCGTCTGGGAGGAGCGTTCCGTATGGGTCTCTGTGCGCCGTTCTCCCCCGGTAACAGCCGCAGCCTCCCTGTGGATGCCGTCCCCCGCGCCGCCGCCAAATACATTTTCGGTCTGCGCCGCATGGACGGTATTTTCGCTGCCCATGATGATAACGCCCTCCTGGGGCGGCATCGGCTCAGCAGGAATACTCTCCGGCTGTACCTCTGCCGTCTGCGGCATCTGGTCTGCCGGGAGGACAGGCGCCGGGGGTTCGCTGCCAGTGAGGATGACGCCCTCCTGGGGCGGCGTCCCGCCGGGCATAGAGCTGACAGGCGGCGTGCTTTCCATGGAGATCGGCTGTGGAGCGGTCCCGCCGCCTGTGACAATCACACCCTCCTGGGGAGGGGCCCCGGTAGGCGCACCGCTGGGTATGCTGCTCTCGGTATGGATGGATGTGTCGCCAGTGTGTACCTCGCTGTTGATATGTGGATCCGCTCCCACTGGCGCGGTGGTCTGTGCAGCATCGGCGGCGCTGGAGGCCGCCGCCTGACGCACCTGGCTTTGGGCGGTATGGACGGCGGAGGTCTGGGTCGTGGCTGTCCTGACCGCGCTGTTGGTGATGTGCCGGCCGGCCATTCCAACCAGGCCGCCCTTGAAAAATCCGGCCATTCCAGAGGCACCGGACTTGCCTGCCCCGCTCCCGGAGGCTGAACCGGCCCGGCCAGCGCTGGCCCCACGTCCGCCGCCCACTACCATTGTAACGGCCCGCATGGCGATCATGGCCTCGGCCAGCATGGAGCCGCCGGTGTGGCCCACATTGACCCCCAGCGTCGCCATAAAGCTGTCGATCTTCTGTGATACCTTTAAGAAGGCTACCGCGCAGAGGAACCAAATCAGCACGTTACCGGCGACCGCTTCCTTGCCGGACGATGCCACCTGGGCCTCTACCTCGCTCTCGGTGAGGGCAAAGGCCGGGACGCACAGCACTGAAACGACCAGCACCGCCAGAAAGAGGACGGTCAAAATTCGTTTGGATTTCTTCATAGGTTCCCTCCTGTCAGAGCGAAAGCGGGTTGGCAATGAACGCCCCCACCATGCTCACGAACAGCCGCAGGCACCAGGCGTTCATCATCAGCAGGAAGATCTGCCCCGCGAACATCCGGCACCAGCTCTTGAAAATGTTGGATGTAGCCTGGGACGCGCCCATGGCAAAGGCCACCGGCGCGGTAAATACCAGCACGCCCAACAGCACGTACCGCTCCGCCGCCTCGAACAGTAATTTCAGGTAGTTCCAGGCGAGAATGAGGAGCAAAATCAGCACGATCAGGGCCACAGCCCCGTTGGCGCATACGCCGATGATGGTCAGCAGCACAGAATTGAAGTCCGCGAAGCTCAGGTTGGGCAGCGTGGAAGTCAATATCCAGTCGTAGGGTGTGCCGCCGATGTCCAGCGCCATATCCACAATCTGATCGGAGTAATAGGCCAGGGCGATGAACAGAATAGAACGGATACTCAGCTTTACCGGATCCTCCGCCTCACCGCCCCCACCAATACCGAAGTTCTTGAACAGGTTCCAGACCCATATCAAGAGGATCAGGCCGATTGCCAGCGCCACAAAGATTTCGTACATGGTCTCCGCCGCCGGGAAGTATCGCAGGAACACGCTCATGTCGCAGCCCAGCGCGCCCAAAACTGATGTGTTGATCAAGTCCAGGCCGTGCATGACTTGTTCCGCAATCCACTCGACAATGCCGTCTAAGATGCCCATAGACGGTCAGGGTGTCCACTGTCCGCCAGAGAAGAAGGGCGTGATGTAGGACATGATGAAGCCCAGGGAGTTGAGGATGATCCAGGTGATGACGATACGCTTGAGCCAGGCCCGGGATTCGTCCACCGTCCGGCCGGAGCGGGAGAAGTTCATCATCAGGAGCGCCACAGCAGCAGTGACGATGGCGGCGATGGTGGAGATGCCCAGGATCTTGGTATAGACATCCTTCATCACATCGCTGGCTTTGGACCACATATCAGTCGCTGCGAACGCAGGCTGGGCCATCACCGCCGTCATACAGGTTCCGAGGAAGCCGGTGTAGAGGATGCGCCCGTAGTCACGGTGCTTTTTCTGCGGGGTTTCAGAGAGCATAGTTTTTCGGTTCAATCAATTACCTCCTTTTTTGTCTCGGAAAACGAAAACAGCGCCCATACCGTTGGGCGCTGTTCTTTGCGGCGGGAGCATGAAAAAAGACGCCCCTCGGCGTCCTCCCGCTGTCGTTTTCACTTGTGATTGCAGTTTTGAGCATACTTAGTGTAACACATATGGATTTACAGGTCAATACCAAAACCTTATCAATTCACTCTCAAAACCCTATCAATTTCCTATCATCCAGCATCTAAAATGTACCCATAAAACTGGACAGATGAAACCATGCCAAACCCAAAAAATGGACAGGCTAAAGAATATCGAATCTGAGAAATTTCTTCGTGCGGTCTTTTTCTTGACATTATTCTACTTGTAGAATATAATAGACCTGATTCATAAATATTGTAGCTTTGCAGAAAGGAGTTGGAATAACGAATGCTCAAACATGGCATTTTGGGCCTTCTGAATTATCATCAGCTGACCGGCTATGAGATCATGCTGGTATTTCGGGATTCCCTCAGTTTTTTCTGGAATGCCCAGACCAGTCAGATCTACCGGGAACTGCAAACCTTGGAATCAAAAGGGTGGGTAAGCAAGATCACAGTCCCCCAGCAGAGCAAACCCGATAAAAATATCTATACCATCACATCGGAGGGGCACGAGGAGCTTTTGCGCTGGCTTTCTGACGGGGAGATGCCGCTTGCCCCCCGGAACCATATTCTGATGAAAGTATTTTTTCTGGGCGAGCGCAGCCGAGAGGACAATATCCGTTATTTCAGGGGACTGAAAGAGTATTTTGGGATATTCCTTCAAAGCC
Source organism: uncultured Oscillospiraceae bacterium (assembly GCA_910579595.1). Taxonomy (GTDB): domain Bacteria; phylum Bacillota; class Clostridia; order Oscillospirales; family Oscillospiraceae; genus Enterenecus. Next base: position 19,581 of record CAJTVM010000010.1, on the reverse strand, counting down.
TTGACGCGGCGCAGGAACACGTTGCGCCGTACCGGAATTTCCTGGATGACCCAGCGAAAGCGGCCTACTGGGAGATGACCATAGACTATGGACGCAGGAATATGCAGATGTGCATCGACTGGGCGCAAAACTGCATCGAGCGGCTGGGTGGAGATGTGAACGATGATTTGTGAAACAGACCACATTTTTATGACAGGAGCAGGCGCAAAGCTGCACTATAAAATGGTAAAGCGTGTAGAGCGGGATAACACGCCTCTCGTCCTGATCCACGGGCAAGGTATGTGCGTCGAGGATTACAGAAGCATTTTCGAGCCTTTATGCGAAAATTATACGCTCTATCTTGTAGACTGCTTTGGGCATGGGGAAAGCGACAAGAATGCTGGTCTATACCGATGTAATATCATCGGCGACGCCATCGCGGAGATGATCCAAAAAAAGGTCGGGAATAAATCTGTGCTGACCGGGCATTCGTCAGGCGGGATATTGGCGGCATACATAGCGGGAAAGCTTTCCGCGTCCGTAAAGGGACTGCTTCTTGAAGATCCGCCGTTTTTCAATGTTCAGCCGTGCGAATATGAAAATACATTTGTATATAAAGACAGCTTCCTCGTTTCCCACGAGTTTCTGAGGCAAACAAAAGAACAGGAATATATCGTTTACTATCTGGAACACGGATATATCTATCACTATCTTGGGCAGAGGTTCCTGGGAAAAGACTGGGTGCGAAATTTGGCACAGGAAGCAAGAGAAAAGCTGAAAGCCGCTCCTGGGGCGATACCGGAGCTGCGTAATATCCCCGCTAAATCGCTTCATGGATTTCTTTACTGGAACAAATTCGATCTTCTTTTTTCCGAGAGCTTCTATACCGGGGAATGGTTTGATGGGGTGGATCAGGAGCAAATTTTGAAATCCGTCAAATGTCCAACTGTTTATCTGAAGGCGAAAACGAGATACGGGAAGGACGGCGTTTTATGGGCCGCCAATACGGAGGAATCCGCATCAAAAGTGATGCGGCTGCTAAAGAATGGGTACAGAAAAACAGTAAGAAGCGGACACGACATTCACTTCGAGAAACCGCGCCATTTTTTGAAAGCAATGAAAATTCTTGAAAAGATGATGAGAAAACAAGAGGAGGAGGGAACCGAATGAATGTCCTGGTCATCAACGGAAGCCCCAAGGGGGAACGCAGCAACACCTATCAGCTTGCCAAAGCTTTTTTGGGCGGAATGAGCGAAAGCAATGGCTCCATTGAGACAAAGACACTGGCCGTCAGCCAGATGGACATCCGCCCCTGTCTGGGATGCTTTTCCTGCTGGAGCAAGACCCCTGGGCAGTGCTGTATCAAGGACGATATGGCCCGAGTGATCGAGGAAATGCTGTGGGCGGATGTGACGCTCTGGAGCTTTCCTCTCTACTTTTTCTCAGTGCCGGGGCAGCTCAAAAACCTGATCGACCGCCAGCTACCCATGGTTCTGCCCTTTATGGCGGAGGATGGCGGCGAAAACGGCAGCGGCAGTCATCCCACCCGTTATGACATGAGCGGCAAAAAAACGGTGGTCATCTCCACTTGCGGCTTTTATACGGCACAGGGGAATTACGACGGCGTATGCAGCCTGTTTGACCATATCTGCGGAAAGGGGCAATATACTACGCTCTTTTGCGGGCAGGGCGAGCTGTTCCGGGTAGCTGACCTGAAGCGGCGGACGAACGAGTACCTGGGCTATGTGCGTCAGGCGGGCAGGGAGTACATAACCGGCGGCATTTCCGCCGGAACACGTACCGCGCTGAACCAGCTTCTGTTTCCGCGAAAGGTCTTTGAGGATCTGGCAGACGCCAGCTGGGGCGTGGACAAGAAAACAGGAGGACAGGAGTCGGAGGCGTTGATCTTCACCCGGCAGATGGCCTCGCTCTATAAGCCGGAAAGCTGGCCCGGTCATGATATGATTCTGGAAATGTCCTACACTGACGTAGGGGAGCGGTATCAGATCGTTTTGGGCAAGGAGGGCAGCCAGGTATTGACCGATGATCTCCGCCCAGCCACCACCACCATTGAGACCCCCATTACCGTCTGGCGGGCCATCTCGGCGGGGGAGATCAGCGGCAGCGAAGCGCTGATGAAGCGCCAGTACCGCACCACCGGCGATTTTGACCTGCTGTTGAAATGGGACGACTATTTTGCTGGCGCAGGAACGGGGAGTGCCGGTAGTCCGGAGGCAAAAGAGGCGTACTCCCCTGCTTCAGGGCTTCATATCCCCTCCAAACCTACCAGCCTGAATATCCTCCTGATCCCGTGGATCGTGTTCTGGGCAGGGGCGTCCATCCATCCTTTCTGGGGCAGTCTGGCCAGCCTGGCCGCCTGCTCCCTGCTTCCCCTGATGTTCTATCGGAATAAGAAGACGGTTTTTGATGTACTCTCTGGCGCTCTGGTCACGGTCTTCTCCGTGGCGGTTCTGCTGGGTGCGCCCATCCGTCTGGCCGTTCCGCTGGCCTATCTGGCCTTCGGGGTTATGTGGACAGCCACATACTTTTGCAAAATTCCCCTTACAGCCCACTACTCCCTGAATGACTACAACGGGGAGAGCGCCCTGTCCAACCCCATCTTTATCAAGACCAACCGGCTGCTGACGCTGGCGTGGGGCGTTTTGTATCTCGTTACCCCCGTCTGGACCTACTTCATTCTTGACACCAGCATTGGCGGCTGGATCGGGGCCATCAACTCGGTTCTGCCCCTGTTCATGGGGATGTTCACCGTGTGGTTTCAAAAGTGGTATCCCGCGAGGATTGCCAGAGGTTAGGGGGTGAGGGCACTTGAAAAAGGATGAAAGGGAAGGTTGGAAACAGGTCTGGACCAGCATTGGCATGATGGCAGCCAGCTGCCTGTTGGGATGGTTTTCCGCTTCAGCAGAAGGATTGTTTGGGCTACGCGGTGCTTTCTATTACATAGCTATCGGAATCCTGTGCGCGGCCTACGTGGTGGCGATTTACTTTTTCGTTCGCAGATTTTTCGGTAAGAAGAAGTAGCAACGCCCGGTATAGGCCCCGCCGGCGGAGCTGACCCAACGGGCTATCTGTTGGCTAAGTACCCCTTGTTGGCCTTAGTGTTAAATGGCCCCATTTAAGCCCATATTCCTATGAGGATTTATTCGGCCTCATCTGGGAAAAAATCTGCCAGCAAAGATATGCAATCCTGGGAAGTATACCCCCAAAGGATGGAGCTTAACGCCTCCACAGCCTTTTTCCGTTTGCGGTAATAAGTAGGGACGCTGATATCGTGTAAATACGGCTGGAGCTGGCAAATGATTTCTTCTACGTTTTCCATCTGCTGGGGGGACAAAAACGTATAATACAAAATCCAGTAATAGGTTTCGCCATTTTTATGCCGGGTACGGAGAAGGCTTACCGCATTGTCCAGCAGCTTGAGCATCTGATTACTGCGCTCAATACACCGGGCATGGTTCTCGATCCTGGTGCCGCCCAGATCGGAACCGGCCAGATACACAGATTCCAGAAAATCGTCAATGGTGGTGCCGTACTCGATCTCAAATTCCTTCTTGACCTGCTGAACGGACAGCTCCATGCTCCACACAACGTCCCGGTATTTCTTCAACAGCCTCCAAGTGTCATGGTAGCGGGAATCCTCTTCTGGAACCTTCTTTGTGAGCTTAGTTGCCATTTCGTACTCTCCTCCTCGTATCATTGTAGTTTTCCCAGGTGCAGGAATTGTGAACGGAACGAATATTGACCCAACGGGCGAAGGCTCTTTGCTCATAAGGCGGCGCCCCGCCGTCAAAATCCCGATAGGGCTGGGCAAAGGGAAGAACACCCATCTTCTCCAAAGCCAGCACACGCCGATGGGCATCGGCCACGTCCTGAACCAAGACGTAAGCCCAGAGGCGGGAGCGGGCCACGCCAGCCTCCCGGAGATATGCCACGGCCTGCTCCATAACCGGCAGCATGGCGCTGGTATCGCAGGACATACGGACGAACCGTATCCAGCGGAGACCGGCCAGCAGTTCCGCAATTTTGGGGGTGATGAGCCGGGCATCCAGCCCTTGGTTGAAGTCCACCCAGACCTTTTCATGGCCCATCTGCTCAATCTGCTCCAGGCCGTGCTCTGAGGCCAGCACGTTGTTGTCCAGAAACACGATCTCACGGCTGTCCGGGCGCTTGATTTCCTCCCAGGTGGCGGCGGGGCGGATTTGACCCTCTTTACGGGGAACGATGCACCAGGGACAGTCACGGACGCACCCACGGGTCAGGAAGCCAATGGCCCGCTGATAGTGCGGATAGATGCTGTAGTCCGGCGGAGTGGCCTCCACTTCCGGCGGCAGGCTGGAGTAGTCCTTATACCCGGTTCCGCCGGTGATAATCTCATCCGCGTCGATCACGGTATCGAAATCCGGGGTGAAGGTGAACACTTTGGACAGATACGCCCGGTCGTAATGGGCGAAGCCGCCCCACCACTCCACATCGTCGCCCTGGGCCTTATGCCAGGCCGACAGCCGCATTAAAGCCAAATTAGGGAATCCGCTGTGGCCGTCAACATCAACAAGGGCAATTTTCATGCTCCCACCCCCCAGCCCTGGGCCAAATCGTGGCTGACCTGGGACGTGTAATACTGGCCGATGGTTGCCGGCGCGTTGTAAAGCGCCGAAAGGGTATAGGCCCGGATATTTCCTACCCGCGTGGTGTTTTGCCGCATGGCTTCCATGACATACAGGATGTGCTCCCGATCCAGCTTCAGGAACCGGCTCCGCACAACAGCGGTGGGGATATCCTCCTGGTTGACCCGGACAGTTTCACGCCGGGTGCAGCAGACCTCCACCATCAACTCCACATAGCCGTCTATCAGATCCGCATCGTAGGGGTGATTCTGGAGCAGATCCCCGTAGCTGATGTTTTCATGAATCAACGCCCTGTAGGCATCCATCTGATCCATCCTATCCTGTCCGTCCCTCTGACGACGGCGTGGAGGCGGCGCGGGGGTAGGGGGATGGATAGAAGATTCAGTGTCGTTCAAATCAGTATCATTCTTATCAGTCTTATTAGTGTCCCCTTTGGGGAAGTCAAGACCTCCCCGACCGGGAAGTGCAGACTTCCCCGTTTCGGAAGTCAAGGCTGCCTGGGCGGGAGGAAGTGCAGACTTCCCCAAAGAGGAAGTCTGGCCGTCCCCCGGGGGCTGGGGCGGAGGAGCCTCCGGCGGCGCGTCAGGAGACAGCGGCAAGATAAAGTTCTTGACATAAATGCGGGTGGGCCGGCCCTGCCCCTGCTTTTTCCGCTCGATCAGGCCGATGCTGTCCAGGTCAGCGAACAGCTTGACCGCTTTGTTGTGGCCGCAGTCCATCATGTTCATAGCGTCCTCCAGGGTAAAGTAGATATAGACGCGCCCCTCACCGTCCATCCAGCCGTTTTTGACGGACAGGCCCATGCGGTCCAGCATCAGGCCGTACAGCACCTTGGCCTCCATGGTCACGCTTTTGTAGCGCCTGTCGGCAAGCAGCACCTTGGGAATGCGGTAGAAGCTGTACTGTTCGGCTTCCGAGCCATAAAAATACGCCAGTTCCAATGACATCGCGGTTACCTCCGTTTCCGCCGAAAACAAAAAAAGCACCCCCAGCGGATGGTAGTCATCCGCTGGGGGTGTTCCCGCATTTCGGCCATGTTAAAAAATAAAAAGCCGCCCCACAGCTGAAAAATTCCGTCAGCTGTGGGGCGGCTGTAGGGCCTGTGTTTCAGTTGTCAGGACTTGTTCGTTGTGTGCGTTACCTTCCGCAGCACCGCTTGTACTTTTTTCCGCTGCCGCAGGGACATGGATCGTTGCGCCCCGGCTTTTTCTGCGCTACCCACTGTAAGTCCTTCAGCATACCTGCTTTCCACGGAGCGGGGATATCCGAATCAGTGATTCCCGCCCGCAGTTCTCCCATGTCCATTTGCCCCGTCTGGAGCGCCCGGCTGATATTCGGGCCAAACTCAATGGAGCATGGGGAGTCCCCCAGCTTCTCACGCATCTCATCGGGCGTAAACCCCCGATTGGCAGGTATACGCGTATGGCTGCACATAGCAAAATAATACTGGAAAAATTCGTTGATTTGCTTTATAGAGGCCATGTTGACCGTGCGGCATTTTCGATGTAAAATAGGCACTATAGGACGAAAAAACCGCACAATCAACACGGAAAGGAATTGTTTGGAATGGATACTACCATCTACTCTGACGAGCGGATCTATCAAGTGAGGCAGCTCGCGGAACTGACCCAAAACGGAAAAGTAACTTGGGAATGTATTGAGTACAACCCGCTCTCCTTCATGCTGGGGGGCGACTGGGGCAAACCGGAGCCCTATCTTGCCCAGATGTTCACCCTGAGAACGGATCGCAGCGGAATGGTATATAAACTTCAGATTTCTGAGGACATTGATTTACATTCCGGCAAAGGTGATATCGCAATTACATTAGAACGTGAAGAAACGGCGGACTACATGAAATATGATGACGCACTTTCCTTTGATACCGAAAAATACAAAGATTGTCCGGCGGAAGAATTGGAAAGCGTTTTCAAAAATCATGTGGCGGTACTTTTCGCCTCGGCTGTTCCGGAAGTGTTGAAATCTGACGCCGTTAAGGAAACATTCCCCTGGGTCAGATATGTGAATGAGGACATCCGAGATCATCGGCTACTGGAACACCCCCTCTTTAGATTGGGTGAGCGGCTCTTGAATGAACATGACCTGCTTTCGTTCCACCGCTGTGTCTTGGATGTTGGCTACCGCCAAAAGCTCCTGGAAAACCTGAAGCAGTGATGTGAAATGCCCCGCAGCCGGCAATGTCCTGTCGGCTGCGGGGCATAAACAATTATTTGTGCAGGAAACGCATATAAACGGTTTCATTTGTTAATTTTCCTGACCCTCGACTATTGAGAGCCCTTGTGCTATAATGGCATTACGCCCTGGGCGAATTTTTCAGGAGGTCAACCTATGTCCACAGCAGAGTATTTGGCAACTATGCCGCCCGGTCAGGAAGAATCCAGCCGTCCGTACACAGACTACCACACGTCAAAATATAACATTGTCTCGCTGGTCGCGTATCTGATCGGCGTGGAGCAACGGCATTTTGAAAATGTACATGAGCCACCAAAGCTTGATATATTTCATTCGCTTGAAAAAGATAAAAACGCCAGAATCATTCGCAACCTTTGCATGGTGCGTACATCGCTGGAGCAAAACTACTCCGCTATCCGCTCGGCGTTTTACCACGACTTGAAAAACCTTGGCTCACTTCCGCAGTACATTCCAACGGAATCTGTCACGCAGCTTGCCAATGATGGCATCCAGCTCCAACGGGGCCGGCCGGACGTTGAGGCGTATTTGATCTCGATCAATAAAGAAATCAGCAATCGAATTGGGAATTGCAGGCCCCTGTTTCCGGAATGGATCAGTTGGAATTACATCCGCCCCCTTTTCATTATGCCAAACGGAACACGCCCGGAGGGAGTTAAAGCGGCGGGAATAGAATACAGCAAAGACAAGAGGCGGTATCCTTATCAGTGTTACTTGAACTGGCAGAGCGCGTGTGATGGCAATATCTTGTATAGTGACGATAAATTTGTGCGTCTGCTGTATGAAGCCAACGAAGATCAATTTTCTGACTGGAGCCTTGTCCGGGATGTGGGCGATATCGCGCTGGGCAATATCAAGTCGTTCATTGAGCAGAGCAACCAGGCGATTGTGGTGGTAGACTGTGAAAACTCAGACCCCATCAAGCTGTCCGCCGCTTTGAGCAGCCTGCCAAAGACCAGCTTGTCCAAAATCAAGAAAGTGCTCCTCTTTGACAGCGATTATACCACCAGCGGCTGGCAGATCATCTCCCAGGGGATAGAGCCGGCAAAAAAGGAAAATCCTGCGGAGTGGAATGCGCTGAACTCTGTGGCCGCGTTCCCCATCCAGCGCATATCGGTCCCGCGCCTGAACCAGCGGAAATCCCAGGTAGATATGACCCTGGCGGCCAACACCTGTAAGGAAGTCTACCAGAATAATATTGACTCGGTGATACTGGTATCAAGCGACAGCGACTATTGGGCATTGATCCAAACACTTGCGGATATTGATTTCCTCGTGATGGTTGAAAAAGGCAAGTGTGGCCGGGACATAAAAGAAGCATTGGAAAGCCGGGGCATTCACTATTGCTACCTGGATGATTTTTATACTGGCGCCAGCTATGCCATCAAAACGATTGCGCTGCAAACCCACATTCAAACAGCGCTGGATGAAAAAGTGAACTTTAATATGGAGGTAATGCTGGACGATGCCATCCGAGGCACATGGGTTCAGATGACCGAAAAAGAACGCATCTCCTTTTATGATCGGTATATCCGAAAAATACACACAGAATTGTCCCCGGAGGGAGATCTGCGGATCGTGCTGGGATAGCGGCAAATCAGATATGGCATATCAATGTTCTTTGCTCCTGAGACAAATAGCGCCCCGCAGTCGGCAATCGTCGGCTGCGGGGCATTGTCGATCCCTGTCTTTCTCATTGCACATCCTACCGCATGGATCGGAGCGGCAACGGATTTTCAAACCTACCGCATATCACTTCCTGTCGCATTCTTGCTGTATTGTTTGGACTAAATCAGCGCAACCCCGCTTGTATCAAGGGTTTGCTGGTTTAGTGTTATTATAACAGGCCCGTCGGCATAGAGCCGTACCAGCGTCCAGCCCTCGGTGTCGGCAATACGCTGGGTGTAATATTCCTTCTGTGCGGTGAAGCTGGTCTGCTGCTCCTCGCTGCCGGTGGATACCCGACAGTAGGGGGCCACCCGGAGGTGCTGCTTGCGGATATCTTTCTGGGTGTATTTGGGATCCGCCGGGGTGACAGTGACCTTTTTCAGGGCTTTTACCGCGGCGTTCATGCGCTTTCCTCCTTTGCTTCTGTGATGATTTCGCCGCTGACCAACTCCAACTCCACGGTTTTGTCCGGGTTGAGCCGGACAGCCCGCACCGCCGCGCCCAGCAGGGCGGACAGGGTATCGGCATCGGCGGGGCCCTGTTCCAGTTGTTCCTGGAGCCGCTCCAGATCGTGGGCAAGGGTGGGGTCAGGGAGTTGGCTGTATCGCTGGGCCGCAGCAGATAGGATCAGGGCTTTGATGTAATCGGGGTTTTCGCCGCCCCGGTTGAGGGCCAGGGTCAGCTCATTCTGGAGCCGGAGGGCGTCCAGGTCGGGCACGGTTTGCTGGGGCTCGGGTGCGGTGAGCAGGTGGGGCGCCTGTGCCAGCTCCCGGAGCTGCCTATCCACCAGCCCGGCCAGAACCTCATCGCTGATGGACGCGCCCTGCCTGCAATCCGGGTTCTGGCAGTGCCAGTATACCCGTCCATGGGTACGGTGGCCCCGGATCAGCTTTTCCCCGCACAGGCCGCACACCGCCTTGGCCTGGATGGGCCGAATCTCGGCGGGGAGCGGGGCGTAGGTGTTGCGCCCTGCCCGCTGGCCCTGGGCGGCGGCGAAGTCCCCATCGGACACCAGCCGGGGGTAGCCGTCTACACCTATGTATTTGGTATTTTCCAGAATCCGCTTCACCATGTGCTTGTTCCATTCGGCGGTGTGCTGGTGGTAGCGGGGGCCGCGCTCGGCCATGCGCTCCGCGATGGTCAGGAGGGAGGCCCCGGCCAGATACTGGCCGAAGATGTACCGCACGGCGTCTGACTCCTGGGGGTGGGGTCTTACCCGTCCGCCCTCGATCATGTAGCCGAAGGGGATCTTTCTCTGCCACGCCATGGATCACACCAGCCTTTCTGTCAGCTCCAGCCCGTTGAGGAGCCGGAATCTCACTTCCTCCGCCGACACCACTGCGATCCGTTCCACCAGGTTCTCAAACAGGTCGGGGGTGACCTCGTCCAGCCAGGGAGCCCCGTCCAGGTAGTCCAGCATGGCTTCGGTGTCCTGGATCTGCTCGTCCCCATCGGCGGCCTCCAGCACCTTCCGGCGCAGGCGGCGCAGGTCGCGGAGTTTGCGGCCCAGCTCGTCCGCCTGGGACAAGGCAAGGGCAGAATCGATGCACTCCTTGTTTTTCAGCCGGGTGAGCACCAAATTCTGCCCTGAGATGTTTGCTATTTCCTTGTCGATGTCGGAGAGCTTGGAGTTGGAGCGCAGCTCCCGCTTCCGAACCTCCCGGAGCTGATCCAGCAGGGGCTGGAGAATCTCCTGTCCGTGGAGGATCAGCTTGTTGTGGAGCCGCAGGATGGCGGCAGTGAGCATTTCTTCCGAGATTTGGCGGGAAGAACATTGCTCCTTTCCCGCGTTATGGCGGTAACAGTCCCAGTAGATTTTGCCGTTACAGGTTTTTCGGCGAAGCCTCGACCCACATTTGCCGCAATAGAGTTTGCCGATGTAGGGGGATCGGGAGGGGGATGCACCCTCATAAAACTGCTCCCGGCGCTGGGCAATCAGCTCTTGCACGCGCTGGAAATCCTCCCGGCTGACAATAGCGGGGTGGTCATCCTCTACGTGATATTTCGGTTGCTGCCCTTTGTTTTTTATCTTCTGGAATGGAAGGGTATCGGTGGTGCAGAATTTTTGCCAGATGGACTCCCCGGTGTAGAAGCTGTTGGTGAGGATATAATGGACGGTAGTATGGTGCCATACCATTCGGCCATGACCCCGTTCGACACCAAGCTCATTCAACTCCCGGGCGATGTTTTTGCGGCCCAGGCCGAGCAGGGCAGAGGAGAAGATGTACCGGACGACCTCGGCCTCCTCGGGGATGATCTCCGGCTCCAGCCCGTTCAGCCGGTAGCCGTAGGGCATGGAGGACGGGGTGAAGATGCCCTTTTCCATTCGCATCCGAACGCTGAGCCGCATATTGCTGGAGTGGCCGGTGGACTCCATCTGGGCGAAGGCGGCGTAGATGGCGGCGGTCTGCTCGGAGCTGAGCCTGCCAGTGTCGATGTTCTCCTTCTCAAATTTGATGGTGACACCCAGCCGCATCAGCTCCCGCATGAAGTGCAGGCTGTCCCTGGTATTGCGGGCGAACCGGGACATGGACTTGACCAGGATGCGGTCGATTTTCCCGGCGCGGCAGTCCGCCAGCATCCGATTGAACTCGTCCCGCTTCCGGGTGTCCAGCCCGGAAATGCCCTCGTCGGCGTAGACATCGGCCAGCTCCCAGTCCGGGTTTTCCGCGATGTGGCGGGTATAGTAGTCCACCTGGGCCAGATAGGAGTTGAGCTGGTCTGCGGAGTCGCTGCTGACCCGGGCGTAGGCGGCCACGCGGAGCTTGGTTTTCTCCTGGGCAATGGGATCTATCACTGTAACTTTCACTTGATTTGCCATGTGGCTTCCTCCTTTCCAGCAACAACGATACCACAGCACCTATAATAAAGCTATTTGGGAATACCAACGAGAAGCAGGGACAAAAATTGTGTACTTTACGGCATGAAGTTCAGGACAGAACCACGGTGGGCCGGAGCTTCCGCTCCAGCTCCGCCTTGGTGCGCTCCCCCTCATCGGCGGTGAGGAGCCCCTGCCGGACGAGCTGCCCCAGCATTTGCAGGGCGGATACAAAGGTGAGGTTATCGGTGAGTTCGGTTTTGGACATGGTGTAGCGCTCCTTCATACAGTTTTATGCTTGATAACACAAAAACGGGAGCCGTCCGTTCTGTTTGGGCCGGACGGCTCCCGCGGCTTCTGTTATCAAGATCTTGATCGAAGGACGTTGTTTTCCTGTCCTCCGTTCGCCTGTATTCGACACCACTTCCCCAGGCGTGGGCGGCAGACTGAAACCGCGCTGTGCGCGTCACGGGAATTTCACCCCTCCGAGGATCGCTCCGAGCCGCCCGCAGGCGGGAGTCTCATTATGTACTGACGAGGTCATGGCAAAACAGCTTGTCCGCTGTTTCTGGACGGATGGGTACCGCTCGCCGCCTTATTTGGCCGTCTTTGATGCGGTTAAACCGCACAGGCGGGTCTTGGCGCACCCTCCAGGGTCGCTTGCTCGTCAGGGAACGTATTTCAGTCGCCGGATGTAACCGGGCGCGGCCCGGTGTTTTTCAAGGTTCACCGGGGGCAACGGACAACCCCCTCACTACTAAGCCGAGTTCGTGAGGGGGTTGAGCGGAAAAATTTTCAATTTTCCAAAAGTTTCTTTAATTTGCGGAGCGCCCGATGTCTACGGTCATTGATCGTCCGCTGTGGGACTCCAACCCGTTTGGCGTATTCCCGCTCGCTCAGGCCCTCAAAATAGAGGGCGTGGATGAGCTGCCGGTCCGGCTCGTCCAGCAGGGCCAGACAGCGGCGCAGCTCACCGCGCAGGATGTTGGCGATGGCGGCGTCCTCCACGCTGACCGCGTCGCGGTCCGGAATCATCTCCTGGCCGGACAGCTCCGGGGTGTCCAGTCCGTCGTAAGAGATGGCGCCGTTGCGCTCGTCCTTTTCTCTCAGGGTGCGGCCGCGCCGCTTTTCCTGGTAATAGGCAAAATAAATGTCCTCGGAAACCTCGACCAAGGCCCCGGGGACGTGGATATAATATTTTTTCTGTTCTGCCATGGGGCAGACCTCCTGTTCTTCTGAAATCCTGGGAAATCTTGATTTCAGAAGCGGAGGCCCGCGGGGCAGATGTGTTCTGCCGCAGCGTGGGCATGGGGCGGCGCATAGGGACAAAAAAAGCACAGGCAGCTTTGCTGCCTGTGCGGCTGGGGATGTGGGGCGTAAGACGGGCCGCCGCCGCTGGCCGTATCTCAACGGTCAGCGGCGGCGGGACGGACTGACTGCCCCAAAGGCTGCGGGCAGGTAGGGCTTGGCATTTCTTCTCCCGTCAGAGTTATGTGATGAAAGGAATGGGTATAGGAATGATTGGGAACAGAATATGTAGAATAAAAGTAAGCGCAGTTCTTTTGGATTGCCAGCTCTTTACTTAGCATACCGAATCAGCGTTTTGTGCAATAGTAGCCAAGAAAATGCGTAACTAATGCCAACAATAATCATCAGCAGGCTCGGTATAGGATTGAATCCACGATATAAATAGCCAACAAAAAGGAAAACTCCCAATACTCCCATCAAAATGGAAAGTAAGCATATAATTTTATATACAGTTATTGCCCATTGTTTATGCTTATAGATATAATACCATAAAACAATAGTTATTATCAGGGGTGCACCAACTGCGCCTTGAGAGACTAAAATGATTTTGTCAACAAGCAATACTAAAATGTTTGACAAAGCAATGATTACAATCCTTTTTTTATAAAAAGTGTTGTCGGTTTGCTTCATGGCTAACTCCTTTTCGAGACACTATATCTACACATATCTAAAGCTACTTCATTTTGAATCAATTAATCATTACATGCATTCATTAAGAATAGCACCAAGGTAGGAGAAAAAATAAGGAACTGTGGCTTTACAATTTTCTAATTGAAAAACATTTTAAGGGCTTGGAGGAAAGTGACCACCTGAACAGCCACCTTCCTCCAAACGCTAACGGAAGGAAGTCAAGTTAGCTCTCTTAAGGGAACAACTCTTTTGCTGCACTATTAATTTGCTTGTATAAAGATTCCATTAGTGCAAACTGTTCCTCTACAAATTTATTTAATCTTTCTTCAGCCTCCTCATATGTAAATTTAGGTACAAGCATCATTTCTTGATTAATGAATGGGCTAGGCCTATTGGGATATTTGGGTACAGATTTATACGAATACAGCTGATTGGGAAAACACCCATTACGATAATAGTAGTCAATCCAGAAGCCTTCTGAACCACGAGAGACTTCCGAAAGCACCGTTGCTTGAATGGCAGGATAAAATTCAGCTCTATATGCCTTCTTTGCCTTGTCTACTGTTTTTTTGTCATTAACAGCAATGGCTCGCCCCACTTCATAAAGAGTCATTTTGCCCAAACTTTTATACTCTGTAAATATCCATCTACTCGACAAAATAAAGCTGTCTAATTCATCCAATGCAGCGATGAATTTCTTGGAATAACTTGATTTTGCGATTCCTGCGTTGGAAAGGATTGAGTCAATTATCAGATCTCGGGCGTTGACATCAAGTGCCTGTGGTACATCTACAAACCATGTAATTGCTTTTTCAGCTACTGACCAAGCTGTCACAATCAAGGCTCCGAGGTGCCCTGAAGAGGAAATGCCTTCCTTGAATTGTTCAATTTCTGCACTGTACATTTCTGACAGTTGCGCTTTAAGCATATCGCTCTCACTCGGGTGGGACGACCCAGCAATAGACTTTTCCCAAATTTGCTGAATTGAAGCACCAGTGACTCCCTGCAACAACGAATCCGCCCATACTTGCCGCGCAAATTTGTAATAAGTTTTACCATTAGCATCGGTGCTTTCATACACAAAGTACATACCGAGCGGATCCGTGTACATCAGTGAATTATTTCCGACATAAAGATACTGAACCAACAGTATCGGATTATCTACATAGCTTTTGATGCTGTAGACAGATGGCTCAAGAATGGGATCCACCGCCGCGAACCTGCGGTTCTCCGCGTCATAGAACCGGGCCTTGGCGTAGTACAGCCCCAGCACCGCGTCATAGTCATGGGTGGCGTACCGCTTCACCAGGTCGAGCTCCCGCTTGCCGCTCTTGAGCACCGCGTTGTGGGTGATCTCGCCCCACTCGTTGTAGTGCGTCCAGCTCTCCACCTTGCCGGTCACGGGGCTGGTCAGATAGTCCGCCGTGCCCAGGTAGTCCATGTGGTAGTACAGCCGGATCTGATTGCCGTTCTCCACCAGGTTGCCCGAGCTGGTCTCCACCCCGGTGATGTTCACGCTCAGCCGGTCATTGCCGTACACGTAGCGGTAGTCCAGCCCGTTGACCTCGTGCTCCATCAGCGGCTCGAAGGTGGGGCTGGTGTAGTCCACCACGAACTCCTTTACCACCGTGCTGAAATTGGTCACCAGGCTGCCAGTGGGCTTGTCGCCGCTGCCGTTCCCGTTGCCCTGACCGTTCCCGTTGCCATTGCCCTGGCCGTTGCTGCCGCCGCCGCCCCGGCCATTGTTGGGGTCGGCATCACCCAGCCCCGCGTCCACGTCATGGTAGCCGTAGCCGTTCTTGGCGATTTTCCAGGTGTCCTCCACCAGCGCGCCCAGGCCGTTGTAGAGATAGGCGCTGCTCTCGCCGCTGGAATTCACCCCCAGCACCAGCTTGTTGGTCTCATCGTAGGTGTACTGCCCCACGGTGGAGCGCTGGCCGTTGCCCTGGCCATTCCCGCTGCCGTTGAGCTTGCCGTACTGCTCCAGCACCAGGTTGCCCCGGCCGTCGTAGGTGTAGAGGGTGCCCTCCTTGTCGTTGCTGCTGTAGGACTTTTGGGTGACCTGGTTGAGGTTGTTCAGCTTGTAGTCGTAGTGGACGTTGTTGCTGTTGCGCTCATAGGTCAGGTTGCCCAGGCTGTCATACTGGTACTCCCGCCACGCCTTGCCGTACACCTCGTCCGCCCGGGTGATTCGGTGCAGGGCGTCGTAGGTGTAAGTGTTCTCGGTGGTGGCCTCGCCGGTGCCGTTGCCCCGCATATACTCATAGACCATGTTGCCGCAGTCATCGTACTTGTACACGTGCTTCTGCTGCTTCATGTCCTTCCGGGTGGGGTCGGTGTCGTCCACCCGCAGGAGCTGGCCGATGGAGTCGTACACATAGTCCTCTACCCAGCCGTGGGGGTACTCCAGCTTCACCACGCGGCCCATGCCATCGTAGGTGTAGGCGGTGGTGCGGCCATCGTCCTCGGTGACGGTCTTGAGCTGGTGCAGCAGGTCGTAGGTGTAGTCCACCCCGGTGCCGTCCGGGTAGTCCATGGACACCTGGTTGCCCACCTCGTCGTAGCCGTACTGCACCACATTGCCCTTGCGGTCGGTGACCTGGGTGATGCGCCGGAGCAGGTCCACCTCGAAGGAGGTGGCGCCCGTCCAGTCCTCCAGCTCCACCAGCTCGCCCACCTTGTTGTAGCGGTAGGAAGCCTGCTTGCCACCATTATAGTTGATTTGCGTCACAAAGTCCAGGGCATTGTAGGTATATTTTGTCACGTAGTTGTCGGCGTCCGTCTTGGACACCAGGTTGCCGTTGCCGTCGTAGGTGTAGGCGGTGACGCCGCCCAGGGCGTTGGTCTCTTTGGTGACCAGGCCGCGGCCGTCGTACTCGTAGAGGGTAATCTCCCACTCGTCCGCCTTGTCCTGGGCGTCCACCCGGTGGAGGGAGGTCTTGGTCAGGCGGCCCATGGGGTCATACTCGAACAGGGAGGAGTTGCCCAAAGCATCGATGGTCTCCACAATCCGCCCGCAGGCGTCCAGCACATGGCTGGTCTTGTGGCCCGCCTTGTCCGTCCTGGAGGTCACGTCGCCCTCGCCGTTGTAGGTGATGTGCTCGCTCTTGCCGTCCGGGGTGGTGGTCTTGATGAGCCGGTCCAGCGGGTCGTACTCATAGGAGGTCACGCCGTCCGGGGTGGTCATCTTCACCAGGTTCTGATTGCCGTCGTACTCGTAGGAGGTGACATACCCCTCGGCATCGGTGACGGTGGCCACGTCGCCCCGGTCGGTGTAGGTGTAAGCGGTCACGCCGCCCCTGGCGTCGGTGGCGGTGAGCAGCCGGTCCAGCTCATCGTAGGTATAGGTGGTGGAATTGCCCAGGGCGTCGGTCATCTTCACCACCCGGCCGCAGCCATCGTAGACATAGCTGGTCTCGGCGCCCTCCTCGTCCACCGTCTTGATCAGGCGGCCGTCGGCATCGAAGGTCTGGGTGGCCACGCCGCCCTCCTCGTCGGTGCGCTGGGTGATCCGGTCCAGCCCGTCGTAGGTATAGCGGGTGGTGTTGCCGTTGCCATCGGTGGAGGAGGTGATGTTGCCGTTCCCGTCATAGGTAAAGGAGAAGGTATATCCCTCGGGATCCACATAGCTGGTGAGCTGGTTGCAGGCGTCGTAGGAGTAGGTGATGGACTTGCCGTCGGCCTGCACCACCTTGGTGATGTTGCCGTTGGCGTCGTACTCCACCCGGGTCACGGCCCCCTCGGGGTCGGTGATGGAGGTCACCCGGTTCAGCTTGTCGTAGGTGTAGCGGGTGACGCCGCCGTCCGTGTTGGTCTCGGAGAGCAGGTTGCCGTTCTTGTCGTAGACATAGGCGGTGACGCCATCCATGGCGTTGGTCACCTGCACCAGGTTGCCCACCTTGTCATGGGCGTAGGCAGTCTTGAAGCCCCGGGCGTTGGTGAGCTGGGTCATGCGGCCGTCCTTGTCGTAGACGTAGGAGACCACATAGCCCTCCTCGTCCGTCACGGTGAGCACATTGCCGTTGGCGTCATAGGTGACGGCCACCTCGGTGCCGTCCTTGTTGGTGAGGCCCACCAGCCGACCCTTGGCGTCATAGAGGAACGTGACGGTGTGGCCCATGGGGTCGGCGGTGGAGGTCACCCGGCCCATGGAGTCATACACGTGGGAGGTTTTCAGCCCCAGGGCGGTGGTGGCGCTCAGCAGGTTGCCGTTGGGATCGTAGGTATAGGTGGTCTTGTTGCCCAGCGGGTCGGTCTTGGAGGTCATGTGGCCGTCCGCGTCGTACTCATAGGCCCAGACGTTGCCGTTGGCGTCGGTCTCGCGGATCAGCTGGCCGATGGCGTCATAGGTCTTGGAGGTGCTGTAGTTCAGCGGATCTTTGGTGGACACCAGGCGGCCCTCGCCGTCATAGGCATACGTCCAGGTATTGCCCCGGGCGTCGGTCATGCCGGTCTGCCGGTCCAGCAGATCGTAGGCGTAGACGGTCACACCGCCCTCCGCGTCAGTGACGCGGGTAAGGTTGCCGTCGCCATCATACTGATAGCTGGTGGTCCCCTTCTCGGCGTCGGTGACAGAGGCCACCCGGCCCATACTGTCATAGGCATAGCTGACCACGCCGCCCTCCGCGTCGGTGGCGGTGGCAACTTTGTTCAAGGAATTATAGGTGTAAGTGGTAACAAAGCCCATGGGGTCGGTGATGGTGAGCACATTCCCCATGCTGTCGTAGGTGTAAGCGGTGACCCCGTCCATGGGATCGGTGGCGGTGAGCAGACGGCCAGCGGCGTCATAAGTATAGCGGGTAACGCCCTCCAACTGGTCAGTGACAGAGAGCACCTGGCCGTTGGCGTCGTAGGTATAGCCCACGGTGGTGCCGTCCGCGTAGGTCACCTGGGTGACCCGGCCCAGCTTGTCATAGGTATACCCGGTGGCGAAGCCCCTGGCGTCGGTGGTCTTGGTGGCTTGGCCCAGGCTGTCGTACTCCGTGGAGCTCTCCGCCTTGCCGGGGGTGACGGACTTGGTCATCCGGCCCAGGCTGTCGTAAGTGTAGGTGGTGGTCTGCCCCTTGGCGTCGGTGGAGCTCACCAGCTGGTTCCCGGCGTCGTAGGCATAGGTGGTGGTGGCCCCGGTGCGGTCGGTAACAGAGACCAGGTTCCCGTTGGCATCATAGGAGCGGGAGGTGGTCTTGCCCAGTGCATCGGTCTCGCGGGTGATGTTGCCCACGCCGTCATAGGTGTACCGGGTGGCACCGCCGTTGGGCGTGGTGGAGGACGACGTCCGGGTGGCGTTGTCATAGGAGGTGGCGGTGACGCCGCCGGCGGGATCGGTGATGGACACCGTCTGGCCGTTCCGGTTGTAGGCATAGCGCCAGGTATTGCCCGCCGCGTCCGTCATGGAGACCATGCGGCCCGCCGCGTCATAGGCATAGCGGGTGGTGTTGCCGTTGGCGTCGGTGGCGGTCACCCGGTTGCCCCGGTCGTCGTAGGTGTAGGTGGTCACGGCCCCCAGCGGGTCGGTGACGGAGGTGACGTTGTTCTGGACGTCCCGGGTGTAGCGGGTCACGTTGCCCATCCAGTCGGATTCGCTGGAGTTGAAGCCGTTGCCGTCCACGGTGAAGGACTGGACGCTGCCCTGGGCGTCGGTGATCTTCACCAGCTTGCCCGCCTCGGTGTACTCGTAGGCGGTGACGTTGCCCTGGGCGTCGGTCACGGTGGTCAGGCGGCCCTGCTCATCGTAGGCGTACCGGGTGACATTCCCCTCGGAGTCCGTCATGGAGGTGCGGTTGCCCGCCCGGTCATAGGTATAGGTGGTCACTGCGCCGTTGGCATCGGTGGCGGAGGTCAGGTTGCCGTCCGTATAGGCAAAGGTGCTGGTATTGCCCCGGCCATCGGTAAAGCTGGTCATATGGCCGTTGGCGTCATAGGTGTAGCTGGCGGTGGCGCCGTTGCGATCCCGCACGGAGGTGACCATGCGGTTGCTGTCATAGGTGAAGCGCTCCGAGGTGCCGTCGGCATAGGTCACCTGGGAGATGTTCCCGGCGTCGTCATGCTCATAGGAGGTGGTGTTGCCCTCCCGGTCGGTGCGGCTGGTCACTTGGTTGAAATCGTTGTAGGTGACGCGCCGGGTTCCCTGGGCGTCGGTGGAGGAGAGGATGCGGCCCACCTCATCGTAATATATCTCCAGGAAGTACCCGTCCGTCCCGGTGCAGACGTTGTGGCGGCCATCGAAATCATAGGTGAAATCGAAGGTGCCGAAGTCCGCGGCGTACTGGTGGGTCACGCGGCCCGCGCCGTCATAGGTGTTCTCCACGTAGACGTCGCCCTTGA